>JBCCAG010000512.1:0-3648 GCA_039814955.1 Cyanobacteria bacterium P01_A01_bin.135 | reverse complement strand
TCTTCTACGCTGAGCCCCGTAAACGCGTCGACAACGCTGCGAATATTCTCGGCGCTGAACAGCCCCCGGGCCTGCTCGTCCTGCTGCAGGTGTTCCCACAGTCGCTGTAGGTTGCCGCCAGCCATCACGGCGATCGCATCGTCAGGTAAATAGGCGGCCACATCCCCCACCGTACTGCCGGTAAAAGCCTGGGACGTCCCCGGCCGCAGCCAGGTAGCGCTGTCAATATCAACCCCGCCATCAGCGAGGCGGGCGGTGGCCACTAGGCCCTGACTATCTTGGCGCAGCGGCGTTAGCTGGGGCGGGGTACCGCTGACGGCATTACTGGCGGCGACCTCAGCTGCCGCGGCGCTATTGACGTACACCTGCATAAACGCATTGGGTACAGCCACCTGCTGCATCGCCTGCCCATAGCCAGGCACATCAGCTACTGCGGGGCCATCGGCTTGGGTATCAATGACCGCTTCGAGGTCAGCACGGTCGAGGGCGATGACGACCATGCGCCGCTCCAGTAGCGCTGCCCAATAGGACTGCCCTGCCTCGCCATCGAATTGGTAGATATCCACGTCGCCGTAAGCCTGGGGGGTAGCCCCCGCCGTAAGCTGGGATAGTCCTGGTTGGGCTGTGGCAGAAGCTTCCACGGGGAGTAGCCACACCACCGACTGCTCCGCCAAGTTAGTCAGACCGGGGTCAAAAGGATTGGCAGGCTCATCTAACCCGCCCTCTAAATCAGCGGCTTCAGCGGAATCCGTGCTGAGAAAAGCTAAGGTCACTTCACTGCCAATCCAAGGGGCGATATCCTGGCTATACTCCCACCCAGTGTCAGTCAGCAGGCGATCGCGCCAGGTGGCAATGTACTCGTTCACCTGAGACTGGGTGTCGCGGGTGCCGAAGCGCCGCAGCTGCTGCCATTGCTCCGCTTGTGTGGATAGGGTAATCGTCATCAAAGCGTCAGCGGGAATGACCTGACTCCCTACCGGCAGCCTACCACCGCCCTGGCGCCCCGCAAACCAATAAGCAGCACCCGCTCCGGCGGCGATCGCCAGCAGCATCGCGCCTGCTCCCCATAGCCAGTTGACCCGTTTTGCCACCGCCGTCCGCCTCTTTGCCTTTTGCCAAACTACATTCTGCCAAACTACGGCGTAATCTAGCATGTTCTCCCACCACCGCCCTATCTATCTCGGCGACACTGATGCTGCCGGGGTGCTTTACTTCGGCAGCGTTTTTCCCATCTGCCATCAAGCCTATGAGGCGTCTTTAGCGGCGGCAGGGGTGCCGCTGGCGAGCTTGTTGCAAGGGGAGTTAGCCGTGCCAATTGTGCGGGCAGAGGCCCGGTTTTTGCGACCCCTCTACTGTGGGGATGTTTGCCAGGTTCAGGTGCTGCCCCACAGCTGGCAGGAACAGGGATTTTCTGTGGAGTATCGTCTTGTTTTGGAAGGTGCTGAGTCAGGTGACGGGCTAGCGGCGATCGCGACGACCCAGCACTGCTGCATTGATCCGAAGACCCGACAGCGGCAGGCACTGCCCAAGGCGATGGCCGGCTGGTATCGGCGCTGGACAGCTAGCTAGCATTAACGGCCAGGGACAGCTAGAGGCTTTCCGCTAAAACCTGGTCGCTGATTTCAAAATTAGCGGTTACATCCTGGACGTCGTCCAAATCTTCTAGGGCGTCCAGCAACCGAATTAAGGCCTTGGCCTGGTCGGGGTCGTCGATCTGCATGGTGTTGTCGTACACCCAACGTAACTCAGCTTGATCGACCGTGAAGTCTGCCGACCTTAGCGCCGTCACCAATGCCTCTAGGTCGCTGACCGCAGTAAACACCTCTGCCCCTGCCGTATCGCCGATCTCCGCCAGCTCGTAGGTCTCCGCCCCCGCCTCCGAGGCTGCCAGCAGCAGCGCTTCTTCCTCCAGCGGTCCCTTAATTTGGGCCACCCCTTTTTGCGCAAACATCCAGCTGACGCAGCCCGTTTCTCCCAAGTTGCCTCCATTTTTACTGAAGGCAGAGCGCAAGTCCGCCGCAGTGCGATTGCGATTATCAGTGAGGGCCTCGATCAACACCGCTACACCACCCGGGCCATAGCCCTCGTAGCGGATATCTTCTAGTTCAGCGCCATCATCAAAAGTCCCTGCCCCCTTAGCGATCGCCCGCTCGATGTTGTCGTTGGGGATGCCGGCGGCCTTGGCCTTCTCAATGGCAGTGCGCAACTGAAAGTTGCCGTCTGGGTCGGGGATGCCGCTGCGGGCGGCGACGATAATTTGGCGGGACAGCTTGGCAAAGGTCTTGCCCTTGACCGCGTCAACGCGGGCCTTTTGTCGCTTGATGTTGGCCCATTTGCTATGGCCTGCCATGGGCCAACACCCTCTCTATGCCGGGTAAACGCTGATTTTCTTGCGGTCTTTGCCCTTGCGCTCGAAGCGAACCACGCCGTCCACCAAGGCAAACAGGGTATCGTCCTTGCCACGACCCACGTTGTTGCCGGGGTGGAACTTAGTGCCCCGCTGCCGGACCAAAATATTGCCGGCCAGCACACTCTGCCCGCCGTAGCGCTTGACGCCAAGCCGCTGCGCATTGGAATCCCGTCCGTTGCGGGTGCTGCCCGTTCCCTTCTTATGAGCCATAGTTATTCTCCTGCGTTATCTGATTCTATTGTAAAGATTACTGCTGCGGGGCGCTGGCCCCCTCTTATTCGCCTTCCTCGGCAGCTTCGGGCTCTGTCGCTTCAGCCTCGACCACAGCAGCTTCGGAAGCTTCCCCCTCGGCAGCTTCGACAGCAGGCTCTTCCACAGGCTCATCTACTGCGGGGGCTTCAACGTCGGTGACCCCAGTGGTCTCCTCAGCGTCCTCATCAGCATTAAATACACTGCCACCAACGCTAATAGAATCGATCATCAGCCGCGTCAGCTCTTGGCGGTGCCCCCGCTTCTTGCGGGTCTTTTTCTTGGGGCGCATCTTGTAGACGATCAGCTTCGGGCCGCGCAGGTGGCGCATCACCGTGCCGCTCACCGTCGCCCCTTCTACCAAGGGCTGCCCCACATGAAAATCGTCCCCACTGGAGACAAATAGAACCTTATCGAGAGTAACGCTATCGTCCTCTTCTACCGCGAGGCGGTTTATATCGTAAAAGCGACCGGGCTCCACGCGGAACTGCTTGCCGCCCGCCTCAACAATTGCATAAGCCATTTATTTTTCCCTTTGCCGTACAGGCAGCGGTTGCCCGGCCAAGCGGTTCCCAAAGCGTGCAGCCTAACAAGGCAAGATTGCACTGGTCCGTCGCTGACCCACCCCGCTTCTAGCCTGATCCGAGCACTTAGCTAAAAGTAGACATTTCCTGATTTTGGCAGACCTACTTACAGACGTCAAGCTAGTTGGCCCAAGCAAGTTTGCTCCTGCAAGAACGCAATCATCTGCCGGTCTTCACCGCGAATGTGGTGAATCATCCAGTCTGACAGCACCTTAGGGACCTCGGTTGAGAACTCATAGTCGTCAGACTCGAGCTTTTCTAGAGTGCTGCTCACCTTTCTGATGAGGTTGCGATGGATGCCACAATGTAGCTCGTAGTTTTGATATTCCTGGGCAAGCATAAGCTCTTCCTCCAAAGCAAAGTGCTCTAAAGCACAGGCCTCGAATTCCTTCAGCATGGTGCGGA
>JBCCAG010000872.1:0-1893 GCA_039814955.1 Cyanobacteria bacterium P01_A01_bin.135 | reverse complement strand
CAGCGCCTCCACCACGGTGGCCACTAGGGCGATCGCCCCCACACGTCCCATTGTCCCCCAGCTCACGGGCACCGCCACATAGCCCAGGGCGCTAAACCACCAGAGCATCCCCAAGCCGAAGATCAAACTTCCTAAAAACATTGCCCCCGAGCCGGCCCAGCTTTTTTGGGAGCCAAAGGGCAGCTTAGCGGTACCCCAGCGGCGACCCACAATGTCCGCTAGCCCGTCCCCGCCGCAGAGCACCATCAGCGCCAGAATGCCCGCCGGGGAGCTGCGCCACAGCAGGGTACAAATCACCGCAGCCAAGCCGTAGTACAGCGGCCCCCGCAAAATCTCCTGGGGGTCCCCCTGGCGGGTCATGGCGGTCACCGCTGCTTTATCTTCCAGCAGCCCCAGGCCGACTGCGGTGAACTGCAGGGCAATTAGCAGAGGAATTAGCGCCGCCCAGAACCGGGCCGAGGGGGTGGGGGCGAATAAAGGCCAGGCGAGGGCAAACAGTGGTCCCGTGCCGGTGTGGATAATCTTGCGGCTCAGGGTCTGGGGAATTAGCCCCCGCTGGGCGATCGCGTTGATGACGCGCAGCCAGGCCACCGCCAGCCCCAGGGTGAGGGCGGTGACTAGGGCGTTGTAGAGTTCACCATGGAGTTCGCTACTCACTTGCTACTCACTTGCTCTAGTCTCTACCGCATTGCCCTCCTGAGACTGCAGCCGCTCTAGCACCTGGCCCAGCTCTTGCTGGTAGCGGCCATAGTCGCCCCAGTTGCCCTGGCGAAGCGCCTCTTGAGCCTGGTTATAGGCCTCCAGCGCTGCCTGAATATCGGCAGCAGGGATGGTAGCGCTAGGACGAGCGGGGCTAGGGGTGGCGGCTTCCGAAGGCTGCGCCCCAGAATCGGTCTCAGGCTCAGCAGTAGGCTCAGTGCCAGGCACCAGCGCCTCATCGCCAAAAATAACCTGCAGCGCCTGCTCCAGCGACGGTTCCATCACCGTCTGGTTGCCGTAGCCCACAATCACCCGCCGCAGCTCCGGCAGCTCCCCCTGCTCCGCCCGCAGGTAAATGGGCTCTACATACAGCAGCGATTCGTCAATAGGAATCACCAGCAGGTCGCCGCGAATCACCCGAGACCCCTCTTGACTCCATAGGGTAAGCTGCTGAGAAATCTCCGGGTTCTGATCAATGCGAGCCTCAATCTGGCTGGGTCCGTAAATCAGCTCCTGTTTCGGAAACTCGTATAGCAGCACGTTGCCGTACTGCTCCCCGTCAGAGCGGGCCGCCATCCAGGCGATCATGTTGTCTTTGTTCACCGGGGTGAAGGGCAAGATCAGCATGAACTCGTCTTCCGCGGCTTCGGGGAGCCGCATGTTGACATAGTAGGGCTGCATCACCCGCTGGCCGTCCTCAAACTGCTCCTGGGGGAAGCGCCACAGGTCTTCCCGGTTATAGAATTCCTCGGAATCCACCATATGGTAGGACGAATACATCTGGGCCTGAATCTTGAACAGGTCTACCGGGTAGCGGAAGTGGGCTTGAATGGCGGCGGGCACCTCGCCTGCCTCAAATAGATCGGGGAAGATGTTCTGGTACACTGCCAGCACCGGATCGGCGTCATCCACGACTAAAAAGCGCATGGTGCCGTCGTAGGCGTCGATGACTACCTTCACCGAGTTGCGTAGGTAGTTCACCCCGCCGCCGAGGATCTGTCGCACGTTGCCCTCCCGCAGCACGGCCCCGGCTTCGGCGCTCTGGTTTACCGGCTGGGCATAGGGGAAGCGATCGCTCACCGTGTAGGCGTCCAAAATCCACTGCAGACGCCCGTCAATCAGGGTGATGTAGGGGTCGTCGTCAAACCGGAGGAAGGGGGCCACCTGACGCACCCGCTCTAGAATCGGCCGGTG
>JBCCAG010000926.1:0-1638 GCA_039814955.1 Cyanobacteria bacterium P01_A01_bin.135 | reverse complement strand
GCCGCTGGGCTGCCTGCTGAGCGTCTAGTCCTGTCACCTCTAAGGTGTGCAAGGGGGGCTGGCGCTGCTCTAAATCGTAGCGATAGGTCTTGTCGTAGTAAAAGAGCACAAGCCCAATGGCGGTGGCCAAGTCCCCCTGCTCAATGGCGGCGATCGCCTCCTGGGTGCGCTGCCCCCCCAGCCGCTTGCGGATGCGCTGGGTGGCGGCAATTAGGGCTTCGGGGTCGGCCTGTCCGTACTCCGCGGTGAGTAGCTGGATGCGCTCGGCGGGGGAGCGGGTAATCTGCACCACCGGGGCCTGCATCATTTGGGTAAACAGTTCGTCTGGCACCCGGCAAGCCCCTACCCGGCTGCTCTCTGCCTCGATCCACACGGGGCGCTGGGGGGTAAAGCTCGACCAGCAGGCCGCTATCCGGTTCTCAAACTGCTCGGTGGTGGGCTGCGGGGGCAGGCCCAGGCTGCCGTAGCTGCTGCCCCGGTGGTGGGCCAGTCCCTCAAGATCCAGCACCTGCTCCCCTTGCTTCGCCAAAGCGGTGAGCACCTGGGTCTTGCCGGTACCGGTCATGCCCCCCAGGGTCAAAATCGGTTTCTGTTGGCTGAGGCTGTGGCGCACCCAGCGGCGAAACGCCTTGTAGCCCCCCTTCAGGACAACCGGGGATAGACCCGCCGTCTCCAGCAGCCAGGCCATGCTGCTGCTGCGCATTCCCCCCCGCCAGCAGTGGACCCGCACCTGGCCGCAGCTCTCCGCCTCGCCGGCCCAAGCTTTGGCCTGCTGGGCAAAGGTCACCAGCTTCGGTCCCACCAGCGCTAACCCCAGCTCCACAGCGGCGTCTCGCCCCTGGCGCTTATAACAGGTCCCTACCTCAGCCCGCTCCTCGTCGGTGAATAGGGGCAGTGAGCGAGCGCCGGGTAGGTGGCCCTGGGCATACTCGCCGGGGCTACGCACGTCGAGTATGGGGCCGGGGCGCTGCAGGAAGTCGGGGGTAGAAATCATAAAAGTCGCAATCACCCTTTAATCGTAATGGGTGGCGCGACGGCCTGGGCAGATGTGGTGCCAATGACTGTGCTCTGGTCATACCCTGCCTCCCAGAGCGCCGCTAGGCAGGCGTCAGCTTGGTGCTTCGGGACTGCCGCCAGCAGCCCGCCCGCCGTCTGGGGGTCAAACAAGATGGGGTAGCGGGGGTGCGGGCAGACTTGCTGGTTGTTCTGAATATGGGCAGATACCTGCTGATTCTCGGGGTGCAGAGAGCTGAAGATGCCCTGGGCCAGAGTTTCCGCAGCGCCCGGCAGCAGGGGCAGCTTGGGTAGCGCCAGGGTCACCTGCACTGGCTTTCCTGTGGCAGCTGTGGTGGTAGCATCCACCATCTCCATTAAGTGGCCCAGCAGCCCAAAGCCGCTGACGTCGGTGCAGGCAGTGGCTCCGTAGCGGCTTAAGCAAGCGGCGGCGTTGGCGTTGCTGTGGGTCATAGCAGCGATCGCCTCCGTTAGCCACCGGCCTTTGGCCTGACCCTGCTGAGCGGCGGCAAACAGGGTGCCTGTCCCTAGGGCTTTAGTAAGAATAAGAGCCTGCCCTGGCTGCAGCCCCGATTTCTTCAGCAGCTGCTGCGGCCGCGCCGTACCATTGCAGGTGAGCCCTAG
>JBCCAG010000458.1:0-3945 GCA_039814955.1 Cyanobacteria bacterium P01_A01_bin.135 | reverse complement strand
CGGCAACGACACCCTCACGGGTGGGGCACAGGCAGACCAGTTCGTCTACGCGGGCAGCGTTGCCGGCACCCTGGATGAGATCACCGACTTCAGTATCCGCCAGGATCGCTTTGGCTTTGGCGGTGAGCTGGGGCTAGACAGCATCCGGTTCCAAAACGGGGCGGTAGATACCCTGTCGGGAGACAGCAACGTGCTGGTTCTCCAGGGGGGCTTTGCCAACGCAGGGGCAGCAGCCCAGGCGATCGCCGACAACGATGGGGTGACCTCAGAGACGGGCGTTTTTGTCTACTTCAATGTCAACCTCGGCATCAGCCGTCTGGTTCACTCCCAAGATTTGGGGGGTGGCGGCGAAATCAACGTGCTGGCCAACCTGACCAACCAGGCGGGAGAGCAGGGGTTGGTGAACCTATCTGAGTTTACCAGCGCGAACTTTAGCTTGGTCTAGGGCGGATAGCCTGCCCATGGCGTTTAGCGCCACGGCCCAGGCTGTGGCGCTAAACCAGAGTCAATCCGGAACCTGGCGCAATTAGCGGCCCTGCTTTTCGTAAGCGGCGACAATGCGCTGCACCAGCGGATTACGCACCACATCGGCCTGGGTCAGCCGGCAAAAGGCAATTCCCTCAACGCCATCTAATATTTTCTGCGCCACCATCAGCCCTGATTGGGACTGGGTCGGCAGGTCCGTTTGGGTGACATCTCCCGTCACCACCATGCGGGAGCCAAAGCCCAAGCGGGTGAGCACCATCTTCATTTGGGCAGGGGTAGTGTTTTGAGCCTCGTCCAAAATCACAAAGGCGTTGTTGAGGGTGCGCCCCCGCATATAGGCCAGCGGGGCCACCTCGATAATGCCCCGCTCCATCAGGGCGGGAATTTTCACTGCGTCGATCAGCTCATACAGAGCGTCGTACAGGGGGCGCAGGTAAGGGTCAATTTTCTGCTGCAGATCCCCCGGCAAAAAGCCTAGCTTCTCCCCCGCCTCTACCGCCGGGCGGGTGAGGATGATCCGCTCCACCTCATCGGAGAACAGCGCCTGCACCGCTAATATTGCGGCCAAAAACGTCTTGCCGGTGCCCGCAGGGCCAATGCAAAAGGTGAGGTCATGATCGCGGATGGCCTGCACATACTGCTGCTGCCGCAGGGTCTTAGCCCGGATCTGCTCCCCCCGCCGCGTGGTGGCCAGCACGGTCTGCTGCATGGCGCTTAGGTCGGCGGTCCGCTTAGTATCTAGGGCGTGGCGCGCCGTCAGCACATCCACCCCCGTCACCGGCTTACCCTCGCTCCAGTAAGGCCTCAGCGCCTCAATCAGAGAGACGCACTGCTGCACAGCGCTGTCTTTCCCGGAGATAGCAAGCTCCTGCCCCCGCAGCACCACCTCAGCTCCCGTGAGTCGGTTGAGCTGGGCTAGGGTGTTGTAGCGGTCGGAGGTAAGGGCGATCGCGTTTTCAGGGCTGAGCAGGTCGATGGATACAGTCGCCATCAGGCAAAGAGGCTACCGAGGCTTGGGGCGGGGCCGCGGAGTGGGGGGGTGGTCGGCGCGATCGCGACCCTCGCGGCGATTGCCCTCGCGCCGACCACCACCGTGGCGATTGCCTTCACGCTCAGCGGATAGACCGAAGACCTCGAGGTGCACCGTTGCCCCCACAAGTTGCGCCGCCACATCCAGCACCGAGCGGATGGCCTGTAGGTTGCGGCCACCCCGGCCAAATACTTTGCCTTTATCTTCCCCTTCAATGGCCAGCCGCAGCAAAATGCGTCCAGTGCGGGGAGAGACTTCCGAGTCGAGCCGCAGCGAGTCAGCCGAGGTTAAGAATGGCTCAACTAGAAAAGTTACGAGCTGGGCGTAGTCTACGGCAGCGTCCTGGGCCGCGCTAGGGGACGAATCGCCGGGGGGTGGGGTGGATGCGGAGGAATCTATCACAGCTAAGGAAACCTAAAGCTTACGAGGTAGCGCCAACTTGCTCAAACACGTTCGCTTTAGTTAAAATGCGGCGCACTGTCTCGGTGGGCTGAGCGCCGTTCTCTAACCGCTTTACAATCGCGGGCACGTCGAGCCTGGTTTCCTTGGTGCGGGGATTGTAGAAACCCAGCTCTTCTAAGGGGCGGCCATCGCGGCGATCGCGACTATTAATTGCCACGATCCGATAGCTTACTTCCCGCTTTTTCCCGTAGCGCTTGAGTCGAAGCTTAACCATACTCGCCAGATAGTCTCCTCGTTAAAATTAGTGCGTTTGTCAGCTTATACTTTCACCAGTGAGCGGCCCTTGCAAAAGGGCGCTTTACCAGGTCTATAAGTATAGCACTACTTTAAAGGTGCGACGGCAGCGATCGCGCGCCTCCAAAAGCGGGCTAAGACGGCGACCCCACAGGCTGCGACTGTGGTGGGACAGCGCCGTTGCTCTCTTCGTTGGTCTTAAGCTCCAGCTCGCTGTCGTCATGCTCTACCACAAAAACGTTGGAGTAGAGGTTAGCAATGATCTGCTGGCCCTGCTGGGTCAGCTGTAGATAGCGCAGCCCCTGCTTAATGTATGGATAAACGCCGTGCCAGTAAAACTTGGGATAGTTCTTCCGCAGGTCGCCGGGGTGCTTGTACCCCAGGTTCTGGTTGACCCCCGTCTCCTCAAACTCGTAGAACAGCGCCCCAATTTTCTTCAAATAGCGCGGATCGCTGAGCTGACCAATCAGGTCCGACGCTCGAATCAAGCCGGGGTAGTTGGTGATGTCTTGGTGGTCCTCCGCTTTGGGGACCGGGAAGCGGGTCAGCTCGATGTTGAGCTTCACTTGGTCGGCATCAATCAGCTTGTGACCGCCGAAGCGCTCATCAACAAACATTTTGGCGCGATCGACGTGGTACGGGGTTAGGCTGGCATCGGAAGCGCCAGGCGGCAGCTCGATCATTTCATCGTCCTTGCCGGTAGCGTACCAGTTGCCGTGGTCTTTGCGGCACACCCCTTTCACGTAGCCAATGTCGTGGCATACCAGGGAGATAATGAAGGTCAACCAGTCCTCTGGCAGGACGCCCCCCTCCCGAATGTGCTTGCCCCGCAAGATTTCTTGGCCAACCAGGGTAACCAGGATGGTGTGCTCAACGTTGTGGTAGAGGGCGTCGCTGTTGGCGATGTTCTCCAGCGCCATAGAGCCGGCCCAGCCAATGATGTCTTCGTAATCGCGGTTGAGGCTGCCATAGGTGCGGTGATAGCCCTCTTTGACCTTACGGACAAAATCCTCAATCAAAAGCTCGGTTGCGTTAAACATGGGGATGCCGATCTGGGTGAGCGATACCTAACGGTTGTGCAGTGGCCTCAGTAGCCTCGGCGCTGAAAGACGTCTGCATCTCTAGTTTACCTACCGCCATCTTAGATAGACATTAGGGGATGGTGTGGATAACCCAAACTATCTAAATAGCGAGTTCAGACAAGGTCTCGCAGCCGCCGCATGATGCGCGATGCCCTACTTAAACTGCGTTTGCCGCAGGCTATCTTTATCCCAATCCGCCAGCGTCGCCGCCGCGTCATAGGTGCTGTGTAAAAAGCTGAGCAGCGCCCCATCCGGGTCTGCCGCCTGACGCACCGCGTCGTAGGGCAACACAAACTCCCCTAACTCCTCGCTAAAGAAAGCCTCCGTAGGCTCCACGGCAGCATCCTTAAACCCCTCCGGCGTCGGGTAGGCGTAGGAATAGAACGCCGGATAGCCCAGCCCAGCCCCCGGCCAAAATCCAGCGCTGCTGACCTCTTGGTTGTAGGCCTCCCTGGCCACATCGTCCGGCAGGTTGGGCACGCCGCCGGGATGCTCCGGCGCCGATCGCCCCGAGAACCGGGTCACCGCCAAGTCAAAGCTGCCCCAAAAGAAATGCACCGGGCTCACCTTGCCCATAAAGTGAGAGCGAAACTCCCGAAACACCCGATCGCTCTGCAGCAGCACGCGCCAGCAGCGGTGGGCGTACTCGGG
>JBCCAG010000035.1:0-13933 GCA_039814955.1 Cyanobacteria bacterium P01_A01_bin.135 | reverse complement strand
GAAATAGTGGAAAAAGGCCTGATCTCGCACGGCCCGTTGATAAAACTTCGCCTCGCGATCGCCCCCACCGCGTATGGGGATTTGAATGCCGGACCAGGGACCCAGCCCTACCGCCATCCGGGTGAAATCGAAGGCCAGCAGGCCGTGGGGCCACAGACGAGTGGGGCCGCTGACGGTCATGGCGGCTTCGGCCACGGCAACGCGGTTGTAGGCCCAGCCGAAGGTATTCGCTGGGATGTCTGCGGGGACATCCTTAGGGAGATCTGAGGTATAAGTGATGGTAACTGACACCCAGCGGGGCACGTAGCGGCCCGGACCTAGAACGACGCCCGCTCGCTGTTGGGAAGCTTTGGTGCCGGTGATGAAGCTTAATCTCCAGGTGCCTTCGAGATCGCTGTCGGTCCAGTTGGGGCGGCGGCGATCGCTCTTTTCGGCGGCGAGTAGGGCATCGACCAGGGCTTCGGCGTCGGGGCGCTGGCCACCGCCAGTGGCCCAACGCTGCACCTGCTGAAATAGAGGGGAGATGGAGGGGCTGGAGGTCATGGGCCTGGTCCTGATCGCTTAAGCAAAATCAACAAACGCTTACTGGTCAGGGGCGATCGCTTCAACGGGCGCGAGTGACGATAGCGGAAATAGGGGCAGACTATCTCCGCTACTTCTCTAGCCGCACCGCATACCACTGCAGAAACTCCCCCGGCCCCATCACTAGCTCGTAGCTGGTTTCTAAAAGCTGCTCCGCCTGGGCCTCAATTCCCTCTATGCGGGCAATATCTGGCGATCGCGCCTCCGGGTACTGGGTGATGGCTTCCTGTAAAATCTGCAGCAGCTCCGCGCGGTTGACAAACGCCTCTGGCTGCTGCGATCGCAGCAGCACAAAGTCGTTGGATTCATACAGCCTTGGGTCAACCATAAAAGGCGATCGCCCTAGTCCTCGGCAAACACGAAGCGGTACAGATCTTCCGCCTTGGGTTCCGGGCTCTCCTGGGCAAACTGCACGGCATCGCTGATGCTCTCTTGCACCTCTTTATCGATGGTTTTGAGGTCGTCCTCGCTGGCAATACCGTTTTCCGTCAGGTGCTGGGCTAGCTTTTTAATGGGATCACGGGAAAACCAGTTGTCTTTCTCGTCTTTGGAGCGCATTTCGTCCGGGTCCGCTAGGGAGTGGCCCCGAAAACGATAGGTGAGTGCCTCAATTAAGGTGGGGCCTTCCCCCGCGCGGGCACGCTCCACCGCTTCTTTCGCCACCGTTCGCACCGCTAGCACGTCCATCCCGTCTACTTCCACGCCTGCCATGCCAAACACGCTGGCCTTTTTGTAGATCTCCGGCTGGGAGGTGGCGCGGTCGTGAGCCATGCCGATGGCCCATTTGTTGTTCTCTACCACGTAGATGATGGGCAGCTTCCACAGCGCCGCCATATTCAAGCATTCAAAAAACTGACCGTTGTTGGAGGCCCCGTCGCCAAAGAAGCAGGCGGTCACCTGGTCCGCCGACTCATCCCCCATGCTCTCGCGGCGATACTTGGCCTGGAAAGCGGCACCGGTGCCCACCGGAATTCCCTCTGCCACGAACGCAAAGCCCCCCAGCAGGTTGTGCTCTGAGGAAAATAGGTGCATGGAGCCCCCCCGGCCTTTACTACAGCCTGTCTCCTTACCAAATAGCTCCGCCATTACCTGGCGAGGTGGCACCCCGGCGCTGAGGGCATGGACATGGTCGCGGTAAGTGCTGCAGACGAAATCATCGGAGCGCATCGCTTTGATCACCCCAGTGGAGACAGCCTCTTGACCGTTATACAGGTGCACAAAGCCGAACATTTTGCCCCGGTAGTACATCTCGGCGCAGCGGTCTTCAAACATCCGCCCCAGCACCATATCCCGATAGAGCAGGAGACCCTGCTCGTGATCAACTGCGGCAATGGGGGATGACAGCGTAGGGAGGGTGCGTTCTTGCATCAGCAATCCTTGACGTAACGTGGTCAGCGGGCTATTCCAAGATACCCTAGGTGCCGCACTGCTATTAAAGATTTTACTTTAGCTTGGCAGTCCCCTTCCGTTTAATGGAGTGGGTTTAGCGCAATTTTCAATTGCGTAAGATATAAATTTTGGGAGGAGCAGGTGCGCTGCGTCTCCACCTCCCGTACTCTTATGTATACAGGGTGAATACGATATGATGGCGACACCAACTAAGCCGTCTATTCCGCTAGCCTTTCACTGGCGCGGCCAACTCTATAGGAAAACTCGCTGTGCAAATACCGCTTGACTACTATAGGATTTTGGGACTGCCGATCCAGGCAACTGAAGAGCAGCTGCAAAACGCCCACCGCGATCGCATGCTGCAGTTGCCGAGGCGGGAGTATTCTGAGGTGGCGATCGCCGCACGCCGACAGCTGATCGACGAAGCCTATGAAGTGCTGAGTGACCCTGCCCGTCGCCAAGTCTATGATGCAAAATTTTTAGCCTCCTCCTATCCTAGCGCAGCCCAAACCGGCGACGAGCCCAGCGACGGGGATGAGGGGGACGCAGAGCCCGCCCTGCCCAGCATCGAAATTGACGACAAGCAGCTGATTGGGGCGCTGCTGATCTTGCTAGAGCTGGGGGAATACGAGCTGGTACTAAAGCTGGGCCGCCCCTACCTAAGCAGCGGCAGCTCCAGCCTAGAGAGCGGTCAGTTCGGGGACCCCAGCGTGGTAGGGGCCGACATTGTGCTTACCCTGGCTCTGGCCTGCCTGGAGCTGGGCCGGGAGCAGTGGCACCAGAACCAGTACGAGAACGCGGCTGAATCTTTAGAAACAGGTTTAGAGCTGCTGGTCAAAGAAGGGCTGTTTGCGGGGGTGCGCGGAGAGATGCAGACGGAATTATTTAAGCTGCGGCCATACCGTATCTTAGAGCTGCTGGGGCTACCGGAGGAGCAGGACACCGAGCGCTACCGGGGGTTTCGCTTGCTGCAGACCATGCTGCAGGAGCGAGGTGGCATCGACGGCAGCGGCAACGATCGCTCTGGCCTAAGCACCGACGACTTTCTGCGGTTTATTCAGCAGTTGCGCAGCTACCTGACGGTGGCCGAGCAGCAGACCCTGTTCGAAGCAGAGGCCAAGCGTCCCTCCGCTGTGGCCGCCTACCTAGCGGTGTATGCCCTGATTGCCGGGGGCTTCGCCTACCAGCAGCCCGCCCTAATTCAACAGGCCAAAACCCTGCTGGCAGGCCTTGCCGCTCGGCAGGACGTCTCCCTAGAGCGGGCCGTCTGCTGCCTGCTGCTGGGGCAAACGGCGGAGGCTAACCAGGTAGTGCAGCAGAGCCAAGATACCGAAGCCCTGTCAGTAATTCGCCGTCAGTCGAAAGACTCCCCCGATCTATTGCCCGGCCTCTGCTACTACACCGAGCGCTGGCTGCAGAAGGACGTCTTCCCCTATTTTCGCGACCTCGCTGCCCGCCCCGTCTCCCTGAAAACCTACTTCGCCGACCCCAAGGTGCAGGCCTACCTAGAGGCACTGCCAGAGGAGCCCCCCCCAGCGGCCCAGCCTCGGATAGCCGCTAACGGCGTCGCCCCCACCTCCCTAGAGGCGCGGCGCGGCACTACCCGCTGGGCAGTGGGTCAGCCCTCTCCCCAACCGGTGACCTCCGGGGGGCGCAAAGAAGGCAGCTCGCTGCAAGTGGCTGAGCGGGAGCCCCGCCAGGGTTCAGGGCGTCGTCGAGTGACGTCGGGCAGTGCTAGCCCCACCAGCGCCCCGGCGACGACGGTGACCCGCACCAGCGCTTCCAGTCAACCGGCGGCCGCTCGACCGACCCGCGGCAAGAGCCTGCGTCTAGACCGTCTTCTCCTATTAGGGGGAGCGGCGCTGCTGGCACTGCTGCTGCTGTGGCTGCTGCTGAATCGCTTCTTCAACTGGCTAGACGGGCAGTTTGCCAACCCACTGCCGGGAGAGCAGCTTGAGTTGACCCTGACTGCGCCAGTGGTTACGATCCCCGACCCGCCTGCCCCAGTGCAAAATGCCCCCGCTCCCGACGGTGAGCTGACTCAGGCGACGGCGGAGTCAGTGGTGCAGGGCTGGTTTGCCGCTAAAGGCGAAGCCTTAGGCGAAGCCCACAACCTGGATGCCCTAGCAACCGTGCTGACCGGCGATTTGCTGGCCCGGTGGGAAGGGCAGGCCTCTATTGCCGCCTCTGACGGCTGGTATTGGCAGTACAACTACCCCACCTTGGACATTTTGGAGGTGAGCTGGAGTGAGGAGACGCCGGATTTGGCCAGCATTGACGTGGCCGTTACGGAAGATGCGACTTTCCACACTGCCGACGGCGCTCCCGTCCCCGAGGAGAGCTACACTAGCGACCTGCAGGTGCGCTACAGCTTGATTCGGGAGGCAGATACCTGGAAAATTGAAGCCATTGAGCTGCTATAACTGCTGCGATTCCGTTTTCAGCGATGCCCTTTTTCAGCCATGGATGACGTCAATCAAGCCCTTGCCAACCTTAAGCACCCCGACGAGGCGGTTCGGGAAGAGGCTACTCAGCAGCTATGGCAGAGCTGGTTTTACCAAAAGGGGAGCCTTGGCTTAGCGCGCCTCAAGCGCAGCCAAGCCGCCCTAGACGCGGGTAAGCTAGCCGAAGCGGAGCGCCACCTCACCGATTTAATTGCCGACCAGCCCGACTTCACCGAAGCCTGGAACCGGCGGGCGGTGCTCTACTACATGCAGCAAAACTACCGCAAGGCGATCGCCGACTGCCAGCAGGTGGTCGCCCAGGTACCGTTTCACTTTGGGGCCCTGCATGGCCTTGGCCTCTGCTATGCTGCTCTAGGCGAATACCGGGAGGCTATTGCCGCGTTTCGCCGCGCTTTAGACATTCAGCCCTACGCTGTGGTTAACCAGCGGCTAATTCTAGAATGCACCGCCCGCCTCAGTTAGCCCTAGCTACCGCCAAAACTCTCCCGAACTGTGTCCTACCGCTCGAAACTATGAGATAGCTATATTTTTTCCACCATGACGACTGCCTACGTTTTTGCACCGGCCTATAGTGAAATGGGGACCTCAGAGTCACCGAGTCTCTTGGACTGGGTTGACAGCCGCCTCAATGCCGGGGCAACCTACCTGCTGGTTGACCTCCAAAAGGTGACGCAGATTAGTAGCAGTGGTCTGGGTACCTTGATGATTGCCCGCAACCGCGCCCGCCGCGCCGACAGCATCCTAGTCCTCTGCTCGTTGAATTCGCCGGTTCAAACCGCACTAGAGCGGGCCGACATGCTGGATAAATTCCAGGTTTACGCCGACCGGCGGGCCTTTGAGCAGCAGATCAATGCTTTGGCCAACGGTTAGTTGCGGTTGGGGTTTCCTAGTGGAAGGCTACCAGTGACGTCAGGTCTACCATGACAAAGCGCCCCGCCGCCCTCACTGAGGGCCTGTATGAATACCTGCTCTCCAATTCTCTGCGGGAGCCCAAGGTTTTGACCCAGCTTCGCCAACAGACCCAGGATCACCCCCGGGGCATCATGCAGATTGCGCCTGACCAGGGGCAGCTGATCCAGCTCTTGCTGCAGCTGATGGGGGCGGAGCGAGTGCTGGAAATTGGCGTGTTCACGGGCTATAGCTCGACGGCGATCGCCCTGGCATTACCGGCGCATGGCCAACTGGTGGCCTGCGATATTAGCGAGGAGTACACCGCCACTGCCCGCCACTACTGGCAGCAGGCGGGAGTAGCCGAAAAAATTACTCTCCATATCGCCCCAGCCCTAGAGACCCTAGACCGGCTGCTCGCCGAGGGGGAAGCGCCCTTTGACGCCGCCTTCATTGACGCTGATAAATCGAGCTATGACGCCTACTACGAGCGATCGCTGCAGCTGGTGCGGTCGGGGGGATTGATCATGCTGGACAACATGCTGTGGTCGGGCCGGGTTGCCGACCCCGAGGTGCAGGATAAGCGCACCCGATTGATTCGCGCCCTCAACGCCAAAATTCACCAGGATCAGCGGGTGTTTCCCTGTCTGCTCCCCATCGCCGACGGCCTTACGCTAGCCCTAAAACGCTAATCCGGGGCGCTAGGCTGGGCGGCCTGCTCCGTCAGCTCAATTACGTTGCCGTCCGGGTCTTGCACAAACAGGGCCCGCCGCCCTGAGGAGCTCATCTGCAGCGGGCACCCCACCGCCTCGAGTTTGGCGATCGCCGCCTCGAGATCTGAAATTGCCAGGGCTAGGTGGGGACGCCGCCCCCACTTAGGGTGGTTGCTGCGGTGGTCGGCGATGGGAAGGGGCGCATCGGTTACTATCAAGTGGATCTGGCCGCCGCCGATGCGGTACCAGGCCCCTGGATAGGAGAGCGATCGCTCTAGTTTCTCTAAGCCCAGCACCTGGCTGTAGAAGGTTTCGGCCCGGCTTAGATCTCTCACCAGTAGGGCTGTGTGGAGAAGTTGGGAAGGATGAATCATGGGCGGAACCGTTGTGGAAGTCTCAAGCTGGGGGTTGAGGAACGAGCATGAACTGGCGTAGCCACATGGGGGAGAAGCTGACCGGCGCGGGTGGAGTGGGGAAGGGATACCCTTGAGGGATAAGTCATCTCTTCTGATTAGCCAGCGCTTCTAAAGACAATAGTCAAAGGCGAAGTGGCGGAGCGGTGACATCGGCTGCATCTATCGGCTTTATCTATTATCGCCATCGCTGCCCCGAGGCAGGGGCCCTGCCCGCCGTCAAAGGGCAGATATTCTGCCGTCAAGCACGCGCGATGAAAATCGCTCCAAGTAAAACGGCTTCAGGCCCGGATCAATTGCTGGTTGCTACACAAAATTTGAAGCAGGGGGTGAATGTATTGCCATTTGAGCAATAGGGGCGATAATGCCTCTAGACGATATTGGACTAGTGCTTTGACTCATTTAGTTGCTAATCGACCCTCGGCGCTGATTAGCGCCTGCTTGATTGCCCTGCTGACGGGGCTGGCCGTCGGCTGTGGCTCAGAGCCCGATGCGGGCCAGTCGGCTCAAGATGGAGCGGCCCAAAGCGACCCCGCTCAAGTCGATCCCGCCTCAGGAGACCCGGCCCCAGGAGACCCGGCTGACCCTGCCGCCGATGGCGCCACCACCGCTGCTGCCCCCGATAGCGGGGCAACGCCTGCCCCCGGCACCGCTAATCTACAGGGTAAGGACGTCCTTTGCAGCACCCCTAGTCAAACGGGGCAAATTACCTGGCAGGAGGGTGAGCCCCGCTTGAGCATGACCCGTAAGCCCAACCAGCCGGTGCTCAATCAGGCTAGCCCCGTCGCGATTCAGCGCAACGACGACAGTAGCGTTACCTACGGCTTCCTGCAAAATCCCACCGCCTACATCAAAACTTTCCCTGACGGTAACTGCATGGTGCAGATTCTAGATGCCCAGGGCAGCGTCACCGTTGAGGAATACGGGCGCACCAACTGACGCCCTGTGCTGGGTTCCCTAACGCAGCGCTCGATTCTCGTTTAGGGTTACCTCACCCTCTGGGAGCACGGTTACCACTGTTTCTACGCTATAGCGGAGGCACCGCCCGTCAGCCCCGATCAAGCTGCGATCGCAGCCTTGAAAGGTAAAAGTCCAGCCTCCGTCTACATTCTCCACGTAGGGGGCATCCTCTGCCGGGCCGTGCATGGCGGGCTCTGCGCGGTACGCAATGATGCCGCCATTGGCTCGTTCCCCGGCCTGCCGCGCTAGATTTTTGGCTCGAGACAGGGCAATGAGAGCCGGGTCTATTTGGGCGACCGATAGGGGGGCCGCTAGAGCTGACAAGGTACCGATGGAAGACATTATCAGCGCTACAGCAGCGGTGCGGGTTAAGCGGTTCATGGTGTGTCGTGACCGTTAGCTAAATTGACTTACAGCTTCCACAGTCATAGCACGGCTGTCCCCAAGGGGGGCAAGTGCTAAGGGACAGGCCCAGCAACTGTCTATTCTCCCCGCTGACCGAGATTGGTCCTCTCCCCAGGGATAGCTTCGCGGACGAAAAAGCCTGCTATACAATATCTCTGACCTGTAGGGGAATGACCGTGATGATTGTGCCGTTTGCAAGCGATCGCTGCATGGGATTGCGTTTGGGAAATTTGGCATGAGCATTGTGGAGCTCAATGCCGTTGCCTCAACGGTTTCTGATTTAGATCAGGCGATCGCTTTTTACACGGAGGCCCTTGGCTTTAGCCTGATAAAGGAATTCACTGACTCGACGGGATTTGGGGAACTTGCCCAGTCAGCGGGGCCGGTGCGCGTCGCCCTCCTGCAGCTTGGGGAGGAGCGCATTGAGCTGATGCAGTACCCAGCGGCGGGCTCCCCCATTCCCCCCGACTCTCAAAGCAACGATCTGTGGTTCCAGCACATGGCTATCGTAGTGCGGGATATAGACCAGGCCTACGAGCACCTGCGCCGGTTTTCCATCCTGCCCATTTCCTCAGGGCCGCAGACCATTCCCCAAGATAACCCCATGGCGGGGGGCGTACGGGCTTTTAAGTTTCGCGATCGCGATCGCCATGCCCTAGAGTTAATCTGGTTTCCGCCTGATAAGGGGAAGCCTAAGTGGCAGCGCGGCGACGAGCTGTTTTTGGGAATCGACCACACGGCGATCGCGGTGGCGGACACCGACGAGAGCCTGGGTTTCTACCAGGCGCTGCTGGGTATGACTGTAGAAGGCAGCAACCTCAATTCGGGGGAAGTGCAGGCGCAGTTAGACGGTCTGCCGGTGGCAGAGGTGCGGGTAACGCCGCTGCAGCCCGCAGAGACGGGCATCGGCCTGGAGCTGCTGGATTACGTGACGCCGGGGACCGGGCATCCGGTGCCGGAGCCGTGGGGCGTGAGCGATTTGCCCCACCGCCATGGGGTGCTGGCGGTGACGGTGCTAGAGCCAGTGATAGAGCAGATGAAGCAAACCGGTGCCCCCGTTTCGACGGTGGTAACGCTGCCTGCGGAATACCGCTACCAGCGGGGTTGTTTAGTCAAGGACCCCAACGGGCATAGTTTGCTGGTGGTGACTGACTAGCTGCCGCTGACGCTTGAGGCAGTAAAAATTACAAAAACAAAGGGTCTTGCAAATTGCAAGACCCTTTGTAAAGGTGGCGGGGAGCGGATTTGAACCACTGACCTTCGGGTTATGAGCCCGACGAGCTACCAGACTGCTCTACCCCGCGGCGTTTCTCTAGTATAGCAACGGAAAGTGGAAACTGGCAGATTTTTTTCAGTATCCCTCGCCACTTGCCCAAAACGGCTCTTAAACCATCGTCAGCTCGCCCACCACATCTAGCCGCTTGTAGTCGCCCAGGTTCATAAACGAGTCTGACAGAGTCTCTGCCACGGTAGGGGTAATCCAGCCGAGCTGCTTCATCAGGTGGATAGCGATCGCATGCTTGGCCCGCTTGGATCCATCGGCCACCTTGATGGCCATCCCCAACCCGTTGCCCACCCGGGCAACGCATTGAATCCCCTCAGCGCCAGCTTTGCTGACCAAGTCGCCCTCGCTCAGCTGCATCACGGCGGTATCGAACTGTCCTTCCCCAGAGACGAGCACCGGATTTTGCGTCATGGCCCGGATAACGCGCTCCAGGCCCAAATTCCCCCCAGACGCCAGGTGGGCATAGAGGGTGGCGAGCTGATTGAGCTGCATGAGGTAGGTGGGCGCGCCGCAGTCGTCGTGCACGGTGATAAACTCATCGGCAGGCATATGCAGCAGTTCAGCTACTTTGCCGAGAATCAGCCGCTGTACGGGGTGGTCGCGCTGCAGGTAATTGCCCAGGGACCAGTTACGCTGCCGGCAAACCGCCAGCATGCCGGCATGTTTCCCCGAGCAGTTATGCTGCAGCGGGCTCTGCTTGCCTGCGACGAGGGGGCACTGTAGTCTAGAGGGATCGATGTCGGCCCGCCACAGAATATTGAAGGCCTGCCGCGCCTGCTTAATAGTGCCCTTGTGGGAGCTGCAGATAATCGCTAGATCCTTATCGGTAAGCTGGTAAGTCTCCATGGTGCCAGTGGAGGTCACCGCTAGAGCCTGAAAAGGTTTAAGGGCCGAGCGCACAAACACCTCTGCTTCGCCGTGCCCTGCCGAGGACAGGGTCCGCCCTTTGTCGTCGCAGACGACCGCCTGCACCCGGTGAGTGGATTCGACAATTCCTTCCCGCAGCAGCCGAACCTCTAGCCCGGCAGTTTGAATTCGCTTTGCCATAATGTGATGTCTAGAAAACCAGAAACAGCAGCAGGTCTCCTAGCAAAAGTAGACCGATGGCTAGCAGGGTCTTCTGCAGTTTTTTAAGCAGCGGTTTGAGCTGGTAAGACACAATCAGCCGGTCTCGCTGAAGCTCTTGATCCGGCTTGTGCCAGAGCTGGCCGTCGTACCACCCCGATTCTTCGTAGGGAACCGTAGGCTCGTTCAAACGGCTGTAGACATACATCCATCCTGAGTATAGCTGGATCAGGGCTAATAGGGGAATGATGGCCGCGCCCGCTGCCGCACTGAGGGCGAACTTTAATAGGTACTTATCTAGTGAAAAGCTAGCCGATGCTACGGGCGCTGCCACCAGCCAACCAACGAGCCACAGGATGACGATGGGCTTATAGTAGGAAAATCGGCTCAGCGCCGCCCACCGAAAGAACCAAGATTCTTTCAGCTCGCTGTACTCATTGATGGGTAGCTGCTCTATGGGGACGGGACAAGATGACTTCATAGTTAGCCGATCGGCCTATGAGGCTTGGGCTAGGTCCACTCGGCGAGCGTGACCCCAAAACGCCTCCAGTCCGTAGTATTCTCGCTCTCGAGGCATAAATATATGGACAATGATATCGCCGTAGTCGAGTAAAATCCAGTTGCCGTCGGTAATGCCTTCGACCCGCTGTGGGGTGCGGCCCCAGCGATCTTCCACCGACTGATCGATAGCGCGGGCGATCGCCCTGACCTGAACGTTTGAGTATCCCGTCATCACGACAAAGTAGTCCGCCAAGTAGGACACATCGGCCACATCGAGGACGGCAATATCAGCGGCTTTGCGGTCGTCTGCTGCCTCGACGATGCTCAGGGCAAGGGCTAGCGACTCGTTGCCGCCAGAATTTTTATCGGACTGGCTAATATTGGATTGATCGACATCAGGCTGACCTATGACAGCCTTAACCGGAGTGTCGTCGGAGCGGAAGGTCTCAAAAGTTCGGTCAGCGTTGGGGCGATTAGCCATTCAGAATCGAGTTCTCCTGTAAAAACGAATAGAACCTACTCATTTAAGCCAAGCTTAACTGCATTGTACCGAGGGTTGGCGGGAGGGACCGCTCGTCTTAGCGCTTTTTAAAAACCAGTTACGGGTTGCAATCGCCCGGAGATGAATAAAGCGATTGTTGTCGAGCAGATGGCGGAGGGTGCGATCGCAGGCGAGCCACACCGCGCTGTGCAGGTCGTGTTGGCTGACCTGCCGCAGCTTCTCTAGTTCAGGGGTATTTCCCCGCCCAGGCTCTAGGCCATCCGCCAAAAAAACGGCGCAGCTTAGGCCATCCATGGCGGGGCGACCCAAGGTATGGTTGGCGATCGCCTGCAGCACCTGCGGGTCACGAACGCCAAATTTCTCGCGGGCTACGATGGCCCCCACATCGGCATGGAGCAGCCGGGGGTTGTCTCGCAGCACCTCGTCTAGCGGCAAATGGTTCGCTTCTGCCAGCGCTAGCAGCCGCTCCGGGGAAAAGTATTTGGCAGTGTCGTGCAGCAGTCCCGCTAGCGCCGCTTTGCCAACGTCTAGGCCGTGGCGGTGGGCCAGCTCAACTGACGTCTGCTCTACGCGCAGGACGTGGGCCAATCGAGGCGCTGGTAGGGTCGCGGTAAGCCAATCTACAATTTGCGGGCGGGCTGCTGGCATAGAGAGAACAATTGCGGTTCTGGTGTCTGCTACCTCTAGGATAGCGACAAAGCCATCGTGCGGCGATCTGGCCTATTCTAGAAGTCGCTTCCGCCCCTCAGTCGCCCACCCGCATGACTAATTCCCGGCAGCTCGCCCTCGATATTTTGCTCCAGATTGATCAGGGCAGCTTTTCAGATGTTGCGCTCGACACCGGGCTACGGCGATCGCCCCTATCACCCCGCGATCGCCGCTTTGTGACGGAGCTAGTCTACGGCGTTACCCGCCGCCGCCGCACCCTGGAGGCGCTGATTGATCAGCTTTCCCGCAAGCGATCGCGCCATCCCCCTAAGCTGCGGCGCATCTTACAGCTGGGACTTTATCAGCTCCGTTACTTAGATCAGGTGCCCGCCTCTGCCGCCGTCAACACCACGGTAGAGCTAGCTAAGGGCAGGAGCTTCAAAGGCTTGACCAGCTTTGTCAACGGTCTGCTGCGCCAGTACAGCCGGCTGCAGTCCCAGGGCGATCCCCTGGCGCTGCCTGCGGACCCCATTGCTAGGTTGGGGGTGCTGCACAGCTACCCTGACTGGATTGTGGCGCTGTGGGTGGAAGAACTGGGGCTGACGGCAGCGGAGCAGCTCTGCCAGTGGTTCAACCGCCCTCCCAACCTCGATATCAGGGTCAACCCCCTGCAGGCGACTCGGGAAAGCGTAGCGGCGGCATTTGCTCATGAGGGAATGAGCTGCAGTCCCCTGCCGCTGCCCTACGGGCTGCGGGTAGATACCTCCCAGCCAGTGCCATCGCTTCCCGGCTTTGAAGCAGGTGAGTGGAGCGTCCAGGACAGTAGCGCCCAGATGGTGGGGTACTGCCTAGATCCCCAGGCAGAGGAAACCATTGTGGACGCCTGCGCGGCCCCCGGCGGCAAGGCTACCCACGCGGCGGAGCTGATGGGAGATAGGGGCGTAGTGTGGGCCTGCGATCGCAGCGCCCAGCGGCTAGAGCGGCTGGCGGAAAATCAGCGCCGGCTGCGGCTCACCGCCATTCAGACCAAAGCAAGCGACCTGCGGGAGCTGGCCTTTGAAAACGTCGATCGGGTACTGCTGGACGTGCCCTGTTCCGGCCTCGGTACCCTGCATCGCCACGCCGACGCCCGCTGGCGGCAGACTCCCCAGACCGTAGCGGAGCTGGCTACACTCCAGCAGTCGCTGCTGCACCACGCGTCGAGCTGGGTGAAGCCCGGCGGCGTCCTGCTCTACTCAACCTGCACCCTACACCCCGCAGAGAATGAGGGCATCATCGGGCAGTTCCTAGCGGCCCATCCCCAGTGGCGTGTAGAGGCCATCGATATCGGTCAGATGACTCCACAGCTAGCACAGTCCCCCCACCCTCAGCTCACCGCAGGCCAGATGGGCTGGCTAAAAGTGTGGCCCCACCGGGCCGACATGGACGGCTTTTTCATCGTGCGACTGCGGCAGTGAATATGGCCATGACCAAAGCGATATTCCTGCTAAGCCAGCAAATTCAGCCGCTGTGGGGAAGCCCTACCACCGGACAAGAGGGTAGGCTGAAAGCAGAATTTTAGAAGGAGGTAACTGTTTGAGCTCATCTAAAGGCACTAACAAGAAAGGCACAAAGGGTACTGACAAGCGGCCCTTTACCTTGAGCGGTAAAGTCGTCGGGCTCACTAAAGACGGCCGCAAGCTGAAGGGTCTTAAAGTTAAGGCTGGCGATACTAAGTACCGAGTTAAGCTGGCCAAGCCTCTGCGGCAGGCGCTACCCTCAGACCTAAACAAAGGGGTACCTGTGCAGCTGTTGGGGACGGTCAAGTACAAAAAAGGAGAGCTGCGGCTCAAGGCAGAGGCTATCCATGTCCTTGATGCCCCTGTGCCGCCCGCGCTGGAGATTAGCAGCGAACCGAGGCCGTCTTTGGACAAGGCAATTGCCGAGGCCACTGGGCCCGCATCAGCCCCACCCAAAGCGGCGGCGGCGGACGTCTCTGCCGGCCAGCACCAAGCGGCTAAAAAGCCCATCAAAGTCCTGATTTGTCAAAAGGGAAGCTGCTGGAAAAAGCGCCGTGGGCAGAAAATCTGCGAGCAGCTCGAACAGCGTCTGTGCGATCGCGGCCTGCGAGACGCGGT
>JBCCAG010000564.1:0-3315 GCA_039814955.1 Cyanobacteria bacterium P01_A01_bin.135 | reverse complement strand
CCCTCTGCTCATAAATCACGAGCGATGTTGGATCACTATTGTATTTGTTTACCTTAACCCCTCACATAATATGGCGATATACAGAAGAATACCCGGTGGCCCAAACCTAGACGTTCATCTCTTTGAAGGTGGATCAGAAAACGACGTCCTCATTGGTACCTGGCAGCAAGAAGTTCTGGTTGGTAAAGCCGGATCTGACATGTTGATAGGCGGCGCTGGAGTCGATGCTTTCATGATAGATAGTCCTTTAGAAAGCGATCACATTGTTGATTTTGAAGAGAATGAAAAAATCTTGATACCCAAAGATATCTTTGGCGTCAATTACCTTGATTATCATCGGTTTACGCTAGATACACAGGCTAGAACCTTGTCATTTGATGGACAAGTTGTCGCAACCTTTGGAGCAAACAGCGATTTCACAGGCATTGCATCAGCTCAGGATATTATTCTCTTTGTAGAAGACGCCAGCGACGTCATCCATTCATCAGAGATATAGTGTCTACCGCTCAGTAAAGGACGGTGCAAGTTCTGGACCCTGCCCGGAGCGCGGGGTCCAGAACGCACCTTGTCCTAACCGATGTGATGATTGCTATATAATCTCCTAAGCGCTTCAGCATCGCTATTCTTCTTTACCTATGTCCACTGCCACCAGTATTAAGTGGCTAGCCACAACTAAACGATGTTGGGGGTTTGCCCCCCGCCGGGGGGCAAACCCCCTGAGAGCGTCGTTTATTTATGACCTTCTACTTATCCCGCTCAACGCACAGTTGGCTGGGTCGGTAGGCGCAGTTCTGCTAACCTGGCTAGCCGGGTCCGCTCCCGCCATTGGCCAGATTCGCCCAGATGCGACCCTCCCAGAGCGATCGCAGGTGAGGCGAGAGGGCGATCGCTTTTTGATTACCGGCGGGGCACAGCGGGGCGGCAACCTCTTTCATAGTTTTGAAAGGTTTTCTGTCCCTACGCAAGGGATGGCCTCTTTTCAAGAACTGCCGCCAACACTTGACAACGTGGTGACTAGAGTAACCGGGAGACTGGGGTCACAAATTGATGGGACAATCGAGCTGCTCCAGGCCGATGCCCAGCTCAGCGATGCCAACTTTCTGTTCATCAACCCCAACGGGATTGTTTTTGGTCCCAACGCCGCCCTCCGCCTGGGGGGCTCTTTTTTAGCTTCCACCGCAAGCCAAATTGACTTTGCCGACGGCACGCAGTTTCGCACTGCGGGTGCTTCTCCCTCAGACTTACTGACCACTACTGGACCTGTTGGGCTGCAGGTTGGTGGAAATCCAGGGGCGATTGCCAACCGCTCTATTGTCCCCCTCATCGATGCTTCCGGAAACATTGTTACATTCCCCGGAACCGACATTCCTTTCCCTGGTGGGCTCCAGGTGAACTCTAACCGGACCCTAGCGCTTGTGGGAGGGGACATTGTCTTAAATGCTGGCAGCTCAATTTCCGTGGACTCTGGGCGAATCGAGCTTGGCAGCTTGCAAAGTGGCGGGGTGCGCCTGCAGCAGCGGCCAAGTGGCTGGACTTTAGACTACGAAGATACCGCTACCTTTGGCAGAATTGAGCTGACAGAACTTGCCGGGGTTAATGCCCTGACTCTAGGAGATCAGCCCGGTGATGGCATTGCGGTGCGGGCTGCTCAGCTAATCGTAGATGATGCAATAATTTCAACTTTCACAGAGGGCCGTGGCAACGGCGGAGACGTAGAGGTCCAAGCAGAGACGATTGTCTTGCGCAACGGCGGTTCCATCTCAACGGCCACGGGCGGTAGGGGGCGAGCTGGGGCACTGCGGGTCACGGCTTCCGAATCAATTCAGGCGACAGGAGGGATCATCATTGACGGCCGTTGGTTCCCCAGCGGTCTATTTACAGATACCTTGGACGGCTCTACGGGCAGCGGCGGTTTAACGCGTTTGCAAACCGACACCCTAACGCTCACGGGAGGCGCTAATATCAGCACATCCACTAGGGGGGCGGGGAATGCGGGACGACTGCAAATTCGCGCTGCTGATGTGACCTTGACAGGCGCTGCTCTTGCCCCTGACGGCACCCTGTTTCGAGCTGCGGAAGACGGCTTCCCCAGGCGCAGCGGCCTGTTTGTCAGCGCTAACCCTACCTCTGAGGGTAACGGCAACAATCTACAGCTCACCACGGAGCGCTTGACCCTACAAGCAGGAGCCTTGATTCGGGCGGGCACCTTTGCTAGCGGCGATGGCGGAGACATCAACATTCGGGCCACAGACTACGTTGAGGTGACCGGCCGGGACCAGGAAGGACTGGCTCCCTCGCTCATCTTTGCCGCTTCTGGGGGCCTGCTCGAAGTCAGTCCTGTGGGCTTTCCCGAGGCAACTGGCGCTGGGGGAGACATTAACATCCAAACGCCAAACCTGCGGGTCACGGACGGTGGGGCGATCGCCGTCGGCAGTCTCAACCCGGATAGCGCCGTATCCGATGCGGGTTCCATCACCATCAACGGAGGGCAGGTGCTGCTCGACGGGCAAGGGCAGCTTTTGGCAGAAACCGCCTCTGGGGATGGCGGCAATATTAGCCTGGTCCTGGATGAAGCCCTCTTCCTGCGCAACGGCAGCGGCATTTCCACCACCGCAGGTCGTGAAGGTGCAGGGGGCAACGGGGGCGACATTACAATTCGCAGCCCCTTCGTCAATGCCGTGCTCACAGAAAACAGCAATATCCGGGCAAATGCCTTTACTGGACGTGGCGGCAATGTGCGGGTTACAGCCGAGGGCATCTTTGGTATTGAACCCCAGGATCAAGAAACCGCTTTCAGCGACATCACCGCCACGTCGACCCTCGGGATTAGCGGCGTTATTGAGCTAGATACCCCCGACGTTGACCCCAGTGAAAGCACGGCGGAGCTGCCGTCCAGCCTGGTTGATGCGTCGAGGCTGATTGCCGAAGGCTGCAACGCCGCTGGCGCTTTTGTTGCCCAATCCCAGGGCGAGTTTATCAACCTTGGCCGAGGCGGCATCACCCCTACCCCCGCTGAAAACTTAGGCAGCGCTGCGCCATTGGTTGACCTGCAGGCCCCGTCGGCTTGGGCCGAGGAAACGGGGGAGGCGATCGCCCCCTCCCAAAACACCCTAATTACCGAAGCTCAGGGCTGGGTACAAGATCCATCGGGAGCGATTACCTTGGTGGCGGAGCTGCCCGCTAGACTGCGCTGTATACAGTAGGCAGCGATTCGCCAATCAAGAACTGTTTGCTGTTTTTCAGGTCAAGGGCGCTGGGCTGGATGCCTTTTACCACCCCAACCAAATCGTAGGATGTTGAGCCCTGGGCTTGGCT
>JBCCAG010000407.1:0-4301 GCA_039814955.1 Cyanobacteria bacterium P01_A01_bin.135 | reverse complement strand
TTTTCTGATCCACCTTCAAAGAGATGAACGTCTAGGTTTGGGCCACCGGGTATTCTTCTGTATATCGCCATATTATGTGAGGGGTTAAGGTAAACAAATACAATAGTGATCCAACATCGCTCGTGATTTATGAGCAGAGGGACGGGCAGCTCGCCCCTCTGCTCATAAATCACTTGGGATTGCTGTATAACCTCGATACGTTCAGTGTCTCAAGATGGCTTGGCAAAGAAAATCCAGAAAAATTCAGGTTTATTCAGGAGTTGCTCCAGGTTTATTCAGGTTGTCAATCGCCTGGCTGGGTGAATCACCGTTGCCAACTGGGCGATTTATAGTCGCACTAGTATGCCAGCGCATTTCTTAACGAAATGCGCTGGCGAATTTGGATAGAGGCTCAAACTTCGCCTAGCCTGAAAACCTCCAGTTTCCAAACTGGTTCTGGTTTAAGTGATATAAGAGTTGCCCATGAACTGTAGCTTGGTGAGGGGTTTGCGAGCGATCGCGGAGTGGCGAAAGCTGGTCTTGATGCCGCGATAGGTACCAGAGATGTTGAGGTCAGTGGCGTTAATGGAGGTATTGCTGATTTGGAACTGGGTGCCGCGATAAGTAAGCGTTGTCATTGGATCTTCTCCTATTTTGAATTTGAGATAAGTTGTGTTTTTTGAGTTGGCTGAATTACGGTCAAATATTGCGATCGCGAATATGGCGAGGCCATACTCTGCGCGTTTACACGGTTTGAGAGCTAACCGCTCTACATCAGCTCTCCACCCGAACCGCTGGTAAGTGCACTTAGCTCGTCCACAAACATAACGGTATTCTGAAGCGTCATTGAGGTTGGGGGAGTACTCCCCACATCATACTTAGCGATAAGTTGACCATCGAATGACAATGTCCTAGCTTGCGTATCGAGGGAAAATCTAGCGTAATTAGTGGAGAAGTTGCCAGAAAGACCAAATGCACTTGGAGAAATGAGAATTTTCTCATCTGCTTCAAAGTCTTTGATGTGATCCATTTCCAGAGGACTATCTATCATAAAATAGTCCACGCCAGCACCACCGATGAGTAGATCACGACCGGCTTTCCCAATCAAAATTTCATCTTGCCAAGTGCCAATCAAAGTGTCATCTCCTGAACCACCTTCGAAGAGATAACGGTTTGGGCCGTGAGGGCCACCGGGAATTCGTCTGTAGATTGCCATGATGAATTTTTTCCAAACAAACGATGGACTATAGATTTACCTGTGCCCGAAGGCTCACACAGGCTTCTCAAAAAAAGGCGAGGCAAAATCTGCAGCCTCGCCGGTATTGTTATATTCCTTCACAATCTGGACCGGTTATGGCGCTGGCTTCTTCGCTAAGTCGCGCTCATAGCCAGTTACCAACCAAGATGTAATTCGCCCAGATATAAGGCGTCGTATAGCCATACTCCTCAATCAGCGCTAGCTGCGCCTGTCTAACGGCTTCAGCCTTAGTCATCCCTTCCGCCAGCAGCTCATAAAAGCGCACCATAAACTCAGTGTTGGGCGTATCCAGAGCAATCCACAGCGCTGAAACAACGCTGCGGGTTCCCGTCCGCGCGGCCAGCCCTGCCAGCCCCAAAACGGCGCGACTGTCCCCTCGGGCCGTTTCGCAGGCGCTCAGTACCAATAGCTCCAAGGGCTCTAGACCCCCTTGACTGCCCGTGGCCACCAGCTCATTCAAGGTGGCGGTGTTAATGCGCTGCTGATAGCCCACAATGTAAGTCTGGCTAGGGTCAGAGCTGAAAATGCCGTGGGTCTTCCAGTGAATCGCTGACACCGGCGAGCGCTGCAGCTGCTGCTGAATATTATCCACCGTGAAAGACTCGTTTAATAGCGGCGGCGTGGTTTCAACGAGCTGTGCGATGCGGTCCAGCTCTTCAGTCAGCTTTTCAATGGTGGGAAACCGGGTGTCCCCAATTTCCTGGGGTAGCCCCACCCCGCCCAGGCTAACCCGCAGCGCCGAGGGGGCTGCATTGGGCAAAAACAGCTCGAGCCGAGGGGCGATCGCCGTAGCGTAGCCCTTTTGAATTAGATACTGCTCCCCATCAAACAGCGCTGCCATAGGCACATTGCGCAGGGGACCGTCAGGCACAAAGACTAGGGTCTCGATGGTCTGCTGCTGCAAATCGGCATCCAGGGGGCGAATCAGCCAGTCGTACAGGGTCTTGGCGCTGGCAATTACCTCAGGCGTCCGGTCTGGAAACGCCAGGTCGGTGCGAAATGCCGCCAGCACCGCCAGGACGTCCGCCGCTGGCACTAAAGTTTCGTAGTAGCTTAGCTCTTGCCCCGGCAGTTGGGCAATAATGGCCAGGCGATCGCTCAAGACGATGGGGTAAATACTGGCCGCTGTCTTATCCACCACAGCCCGCACCTGGCCAATGCCGGTAACATCGCACCCCAAATAGTTTTCCAGCTCTGCCAACTGCAGCCGGTCGATGGCACTCAGGGCTTTCTCTAGTTCAACCTGGCTCGGTTTATTCGCGGAGTCCGAGGTGAGCAACAGCTCCACAAACTCCCGGTAAACGGGCTCAACGTTGTCGCGAAACGAAAACTGCACGTCTGCGTTAATACTCAGCAGGTTGCTGCGCACCACTTGCAGAGAAGCGACTGCCGCCTCATAGTGAGTCAGGGCACTGGGGCGATCGCCTTTTGCCGCGGTGATTCTCCCCAGCTGCCATTCCCACTGATATTGAATATCTGGCGCATCCAACCCCTCCAACTTGAGCTGCGCCACCTGGGTCACCTGCTGGGCCGCGGCGGTTTGCCCCGAGCGCTCATACACTTTCCCCAATTGCCCAAGGGCGTAGGACTCTGCCCGCCGGTCCGCTAGCGCCTGTGCCGTTCGAGCGGCTTGAGAGAGCATCTGCGCTACCTGTCGGTTCGTCAGGCCAGCCGCGCGGCTATCCTGGCGCTGGGTTACCACCTGCAACCATCGATCCGCAAATCCAACGGTGGCCCGGATGCGCTGCCGCCCTAGGGGAGACTGCGCTATTAGCGCGGGCAGAGCGTCTAGATAGCGGACGGCGTCTTCTAGCTGTCCCGTCTGAATCAGGAGACTCACCAGATTGAGGCGGGCTTCAACGGATAAGTCAGAATTTAACGCCTGCTGATAGTAGCCTTGGGCCGCTTGGTAGCGCTCCTCAGCCGTCGTGCCCTGGCCAGTAGCCTGAAGGCGATCGCCCTGCTCCCGATTGGTGTTGCCCAACTCCAGTAAAATTGAGCTGGCCTGCTGAGGGCTAGATGCTAAGGGCAAAGCCTCTTGTAGTAGCGCATCAGCCGCCTCTAAATCCCCAACTTGGCGCAGCACCGAGCCCAAGTACTGGAGCCCGACCACCTGCAGCTCGCGGTTGGACTGACTGGATAGACTTCCGTAAACATCGCGGAGCAGGGAGGCTGCCTGCTGGCTCAGCCCCAGCGCCTGCAGCGCTTTTGCCTGGTTGAGTTGGGCGATCGCCTGACCCTGGGGTTGCTCGGCTTGCTGGTAAAAGCGCTCCGCTTCCTGCCAGGCTGTAAAGGCGTTATCGAACTGCCCTTGTCCCCATTGCAGGGTGCCTTGAATATTCAGGGCCTTGGCACGGATTTCGGCATAGCCCGGTTGAGAAGGGTGGAGGGCGTCTAGAATGGCAAAGCTTTCGGCTAACTGGGTCGAGGCGTCGTCTAACCGGCCTAGCTTTTGGTAGCCTAGGGCCCCGTAGGCCAGGGCCAGGGCCTGATCAAGGGGAGCATCAAAGCGCTGGGCGGCGGTGTCCCAGCGCTCCACTGCCTCAAAGAAGCGCTCGGCCTCGTACAGGGCGAGCCCCTGCTCAAAAAGTGTGCGGGGGGAGGAAGAGGTAGGGCCACTGATGGAACCCTGGGCTACCAAGGGAGCGCCAGCCGCAGGTTCATGGGCGATCGCGCTGAGAGGGAGCATCGCTTTAACGGTGCTAGGCGTAAGAAGAGTCCCGCCAGGCGCAAGTAGCGCGGTGAATAGACCTGCCAAAGCCCACGCCCAAAATCGGTTGCTCCAGTTCATGTTTCTGTACAGCTTTGGTCACTTTGCTTCTAAGAAACCGCTTCTTCCTGGGCTAACCCGTGGGTCAGACGCTCAGGACAGTTTTGGCGGCAGGATGTGCTAAGTCGCCAAGTGACGCGCCGTCCTGCCCAGACCCTTGTGACGATGGCGCTATCTCTGGCGCATTACCCCGCAGTCGATTGCCACGATAAAATTACCACAATCACCGAATTCTTTAGGGCAAAGCGCGCGTCTAGCGCGAAACAAAGCTGGCCCTGTTGAGCTGATCCGCCT
>JBCCAG010000355.1:0-4678 GCA_039814955.1 Cyanobacteria bacterium P01_A01_bin.135 | reverse complement strand
GCTGATGGGGGTTTGGGTCAGCCCTAATACGAGGTAGAAGACAGCGGTGCTGCCGACGAGAATCCCCGGCATGATGAACAGGCTGCTGTAGCGGCGCAGCAGGAGCACGAGCGTCAAGGCAATGGCGCAGCCGGGGAGCCAGCGGATCAGTAGGGGGGGAGCCAGCAAGGCGGGTAAGTCAGCTAGGCTAAAGAACCGATCCGCCATGACGTTAAACGCCCCCTGGGCCAGCAGGTACCCCGTCCCCGCTAAAAAGCCCCCCACCACAGGGTATGGAATGAAGCGAATTAGGTTTCCCAGCTTAAAGCCGCCCAGCAGCAGATAGACTAGGCCCACCGTCACAGTGGCGATCGCCAATCCCATAATCACGGTGGGTAAAACGGCTGGATCGCCAGGCGGAAGTTGGGCCACGATGGCGCTGGCCAGTAGGGCCAAAATCACAGCTGAGGAATCCTGCGGCATGGCGACTACCCCCGGCAGGGAGTTGGTCAAGGCCACCATTACTGCAATACCGATGGCGGTGAATAGGCCTAGGCCGATACCAACGGGGATAAATTCTCCTAAAGGGCCGGTGAAGATCAGCGCCGCCATTGAGATGGCGTAGATTACTAGGAGGACGCCGGTGATAGAACCCGCCGTCACGGTGGGGATGAGGCGGCTGGGGTGAAGCTCTTGGCGGAGTTGGGAGCCGATGCGCCATCGGGTGAGGCGGGAGGATGCTTTCATGGCACCATCAAGTGCTGCGCTACCTGTTGATAGACCCGCGTTAGGGGATGGTCTGGGTAGCGCAGCGAAAACAGGTCGCTACTGGCAAGCTGCATCATCTCGTCACAGTTGGTCATTACCCCCGCCACCGGCACCTCGTACTTGGCCTGCAGCTGCTGCTGCACCATTGCGATATCCGAGTTGGGTAGCACCCGGTTAACTACCATCAGCAACTTTGGAACCTTTAACCGCCGCGCCAAGGCTACCATTACCGCCGTCCCCTGAAAGTCCTGGCGGTCAGGGCGCAGCATCACTACCAGCGTGTTTGAGACGGCGATGCACAGGAGGGTTTCTTCGTTGAGCCCTGGATGGGTATCGACAAACACGTAGTCCAGATCCAGACTCTCAATCAAGCTGCGAAAGCCCTTTTTTAGCAAACGGACGTCGTAACCTTCATGCAGAATGCGGGTAATATCTCCCACATCGCTGCTGGCGGGCACAAGATAGATGCGGCCAGAAACGGCCTCGGGGGTCACGTCGTGGGTCACTTCCTTGAGCTCGCAGTTGCCCCACAGGTATTGGTTGAGGGTGGCTTTGGGGTCTACCTGCTCCATCCCAAATAGGACATGGATGCCCGGTGATTGAACATCGGTGTCAATCACCGCTACCCGCTTGCCGCTGCGGGCGATCGCGGTGGCTAAATTAGCCGTTGTATTGGACTTACCGGTACCGCCGCGAAAAGAGTGAACTAGGATAATTTCTGACATGGATTGCTCTCAATCGGTATCGGCATAGGGCAAATTCTCAGCGATGCTCTTACCGGTTGCCGATGGATTTAGTCTACCGAAGAGAGGGGCCTTAAAGACGAGCCTCAATCCATTCCGCCATCCCTTTGCGCTTGAGTATCGCTCGGTCAGACTTCGGGGCCACCCAGCCGTAGATGGGGCGATTGCTGTAGCCGCGCTTTGCGTCGCCAAACGCCCACTGCATCGAGGCGTAGGTGGCCGGGTCCCTGCCGTCTAAAGAGAGGTGGTCATTCAGATAGCAGGCCGTCTTCCAAGCAGCTTCAGGGGTCTCTGTGAAGCGAAGCAATTGCTTGGCCCAGTACATCCGCAGGTTGTTGTGCAGCCAGCCGGTGTGCAGCCATTCCCGCTGAGCCGCATTCCAGGTGGGGTCTGCTGTATTGCCCTGCAAAATGTCCTCAAGCGGCACCCGCTCGGGGCGAGGGTCGTCGGCGTGGTCGCGCAAGGTTTGCTGAGCATATTGGGTCAGAGATTCAAACTCGTGCAGGTTAGGAACGTGAAATGCCCGGTAGTGGGACCACTCGCGCCAGGTGAGAAATTCGTCTCTAAATTTCCAGGTGTAGCTTTTAGGGACGTCGGCAGATGCGATTTCGGCATAAAGCTCACCCGGACTCAGCATCCCAAAGTGCAGGTAGGGCGAGAGCTGGGAAGTCGAGTACTCCAGGGCAGGGTTGTTGCGAATCCACTTATAGCGGGCCAGAATCTCCGCTTTCAGCGTTGCTAACCGGCTTGCGATCGCGGCTTGGGTGGGGGGATGGTCTTTAGAGATGGGAATGCTGTGATCGACCTTGCACTGGGCAATGAGCGTGATCAGGGCTTCATCGGCGCAGTTGGCGAAGTTCTCTAGCGGGCCCTCTACAGGGACCTTTGTCTGCGCCACCTGAGGCGTTAGCTCAGCGATTTCTTCAGACGTCTTTTTTCTTAGCGCTGCGCACCGCTCTCTGAGTCTGCCGTGGACTTTTCTGAATTCGGGTGTGGTTTTCAGGCCCTCGGGTAATTGACGCACCGGAACTAAGCGGGAAGCGTCAACGAAGAAGACGGCCTGCGCTGCAGCATCTAGAACACGCTGCAGTTTGGCTCTATCCCAGTGAGTCGGGTCCTCGTTGGTGTAGATGGCGGCGGCAGCAGTGATTAGGCCAGCTAAAGGGGCAGCGCCCTCCCCTGGGCGAATCGCCTGAACGCAGGGAACGCCAGCGCGGGCCAGATCTACGGCCAGCGATCGCAGGGCTCCCAGGGCAAAGTAGAACAGCCGGTCAGAGGCGTGGGGATTCGCTTCCTCCAGTTCGCTGTAAACCAAGATGCCGAGGCCCAGGGAGTAGGCATGGGCGATCGCCGCCTCTAAAACCGGATTGTCTGCCCCCCGCAGCGCCCGCTGCAGCACCACCAGAATGTAGTCACCTTCGGCTAAAACCGGTCTATCGTTTGCCTGAATGATTCGCTGGCTCAAGTCGCCAACGAGGGGATGATGCGTGTGGGGCACTGGTACTGTCATGATCCGCATCGCACGGCTAACGGCGTACTTCTATTTTAGAGGCCGAGGACTCACGCCCTTGCTAGGGATGAATGCCAAGGCGATCGGCACTGCAACCTTCGGACTCTCGCAGCCGTATAAAGAACGTCTATTGCGAATAACACAGCATGCCAGGGTCACGCGTACCATTGCCATCAGCAGAGATCAATTCAGAGTCGTCAGACGCCGACCTCCTTCAGCAGCTCTGGGCCGGCGACAGGGCGGCATTGGGTGTTCTATACGATCGCTACGCCAGCTTGGTCTATACCCTTGGGCTCAAGCTACTGGCAAACGTGCAGGAGGCGGAAGACTTAACCCAAGAAATCTTCTTGCTGCTGCTGCGACAGGGGTGCTACAGCCCCAAGCGCGGCACGCTGGCCGCATACCTCACTACGCTGACGCGATCGCGGGCCATTGACCGGCTTCGTTCCCAAACCGTCCGCCGCAAGTACCACCTCAAGTGGCAAACCTTGAAGCTGCCCCAGCCGGATTTAGCCGGGCTAGAGCGGGCCACCCAGCAGGAGAACCAGGCCCTGGTCCGAGACAGCTTGGCCACCCTCGCGCCGAGGCAGCGCCAGGTGATTGAGCAAAGCTACTACGGCGGTCGAACCTATGCCGACATTGCCAAAGAGCTGGATATTCCCCTTAACACGGTTAAAAGCCTGGCGCGACGCGGCCTGATGAAGCTCCGAGACACCCTAGCCCATCGCAACGAGGACAAGCCATGACCCATCCCTTATCAGACGACGTCCGTGAACTGCTGGCTGGCTATGTACTTGGTGATCTAGACTCTGCCGAAGCTGAACAGGTGCAGCAGCTCCTGCAGCAGCGGCCAGCCCTACAGCAAGAAATTCAAGGGCTCAAGGCGGCGCTGGCGGTCGTTCCCTGCGGCCTAGACCTAGCCGAACCAGCCCCAGACCTAAGGGCCCAGATCCTACAGCAGGCCGAGAGCTTGCCGGTTGTGCCGGTTACTCCGGTCGAGGCGACGGCGGACAACTCCTGGGGACCCCGCTATACCCACCACCCAGTCCAGGTATCGCCAATGCGAGCGCGGCCTATTGCCTCGCGGCTAGCGCGCTGGTTTCGCCTCGAACGTGTTGCGGTGGCGGCTGCGTCAGTTGTGCTAGTGCTGGGGGCCTCAACCATTTTGCGGCTTAACCGGCAAGTGGCGCAGCTAGAGGCGCAGCTACTCCAAGACCTACCGGCCTCCAAATTAACCATCGAGCCTGCGAATTCAGCGATCGCCACCCTCTGGCCGGGGATTCAGGCCCTCATTCAAGATCACGGGCGATCGCTGCAACGGGGCGCTGACGTTGCGGCACTGCGGCCGGCTGATTTGGCCCAACCCCTCGACCTCAATGCCGATGAGCTGGCCAACTTGCCGGCCCTGCCCTATGACCAGGGGCTACTGCTGGGGGGCAGCAACTGCCAGTTGGGTAAAACCAAGGGCGTTCGTCTCTCCTACCAGTGGCGCGACAGCGCTTTACCTAGCAGCCCCGATGGGCCGCTGATGCCGATTACCCACCCTCAGCAGGCGGGGGCTACCGCCCACACCGTTTCGGCCTACTTGCTCCACGCCTCCGCTGACGAATTTCCCCAGCTGACAGAAGGCTCCCTAGCCCTCACCCAAACCGATGGCACTAACGCCTTGATGTGGCAG
>JBCCAG010000940.1:0-1576 GCA_039814955.1 Cyanobacteria bacterium P01_A01_bin.135 | reverse complement strand
TACACCCAAGGACTACGGCAGCGGTTGAAGCTCTCCGAGGCCGAGATTCTCACCCTGCTGAAAACCGCCGCCTCGCGCCAGGAAGAGGGGTTGGCCCAATTTGAGGCCCTGGTGCAGCGCTGCCATCAGCTAGGCATTCCCGTCGCTTCCCACGATGACGAGACCGAGGAAGACGTGACCAAAAGCCGGGAGCGGGGAGTGGCGATCGCCGAATTTCCTGCTTCTATTCCCCTAGCCCAGCAGTCCCGCGCCTACGGTGCAGCCGTGCTGATGGGGGCCCCCAACCTGGTGCGGGGCGGCTCCCATGTGGGCTACATGAGCGTCGCGGAAGCGGCCCAAGCCCAGGTGCTTGACTGCCTCTGCTCCGACTACCATTACCCTTCCCTGTTCCACGCCCCCTTCCTTTTGGCCGACAAGGGGCTGATGCCCTTTGACCAGGCCTGGAAATGCGTCTCGGAATATCCTGCCCGCGCCGTCAAGCTGGGGGAGCAAAAGGGTAAAATTGCTCCCGGCTACGACGCCGATTTTCTGCTGCTCACCCCCGGCGTCAGCCTGCCCAGCGGCATCCGTGCCGTGTACATCGCCGGTCAGCCGGTCAAACAGTCCCTCTGAGCGAAACTAACCTGCCATGCCCTACACCCTCGCTTCTCTCCTCAACCTCTACCGTCACCGCGCCGATGGCCAGTACGGCGGCGAAGCCGTCAGCCAGTTAGAGCACGCCCTGCAGTGCGCCACCCTAGCCGAAGAAGCCGGTCACTCCAGCGAGGCGATCGCCGCCAGCCTGCTCCACGATCTGGGCCACCTCGTCCACCACCTAGGGGAAGACGCCGCCCAGCGGGGCATCGACGATTGCCATGAGCACCGGGCGGTTCCGGTGTTGAAGCAGCTGTTTCCTGAGTCAGTGGTGCGGCAAATCCAGCTCCATGTGCCCGCCAAGCGCTACCTCTGTGCTGTGGATGCCGCCTATTGGGATTCCCTGTCGCCGACATCTAAGCGCAGCCTGGAGCTGCAGGGAGGTGTATTTTCCCCGGAAGAGGCGGAGCAGTTCATCCAGCAGCCCCACGCCCGAGAGGCGGTGCAGCTGCGCCGCTGGGACGATTTGGCCAAGGTGGCTGACCTCAAAACCCCCGATTTAGACCACTTTTTGCCCCGCCTGCAGGCGGCGATGCTGTGAAATCCTTTAGGGTGGACGATCGCCCTGTTGCCATTACCGCCTGTGATTAGCGGAGGGCATCGAAGGCGCCCACGAAAAACTCTTTTGCATTGGCCGGAAGCAGTCGGCCCCTCACAACATCTTTACTGACGCTCAAAGATCAGAACGGTAGAGTGGATACAGCACCATACGTGGCTGGCCACAAGTAAACGGTGTTGCTGTGCGCTAGCGCCATTACTTGAAGCAGTAAGAGGCTTGTCGCGTTTGAGCCCGCGCTTCGGGCACAGTCAATCTCTCCACAACTTAGCTCGCTTTGTTTTTCTCACAGTAAGCAGGTCAAGCTAATGAGCCAACTCAGATTATTCCTGTCGAGGTTTTTACTGTGTATCTGGGTTGTTCTCTTCGGGTCGTTTCTTTTCCTAG
>JBCCAG010000178.1:0-6548 GCA_039814955.1 Cyanobacteria bacterium P01_A01_bin.135 | reverse complement strand
GCGAGATACGATTAATTCCTGGCGCAGGATGGTAGAGGTTTCGTGGGCAATATGCAACTGGTCCTGAACTTGATTGAGCTGCAGTCGCGCCTGATGCAGTTGCTCTTGAATGTCCTGCAGCCGCTCTTGGATCTGGTGCTGATTTTCCCACAGGCTGGCGTTGACGTACTGAGTTCTGTAAGCGTTTGAGGCTTCAACCGCTAGCCCTTTGCTAGAGCTCATTCGATCGCCGGGCTGAAGCTTGTCTGCCGGGACATAGCCCAACCGCGTTAAGGCCGACCCATGGAGCTTCACAAACGTCTCTAGGTCTACTTCACTGAAGTGGCTTTCCCAGTCACCAACGTTGCCAGAGCGGAAGAAGCGGACGTTGTCATCACTTCCAGGAAACCAGTCGAAGCGCTTTTCTCCCGCCTGCAAGTTCGAAAGCTCAGCCGCTTCGACCGCCTGGCTAACGCGCTCAGAATTGACGCTACCCCAAATAAACTTGACGACGTTTTCTAGCTGCTCGGCAGCATCACGCTTGAGATCCTCGTACTTAACTACTAGGAAATCTGGCGATTCGCCGCCGCCATCAAGCCAAGAATTGACGTGGTCGCTCCAAATACCAAACTCATCTAACTGACCCAAATTGAACTTCCTTAAAAAGTCCGAGAACGGGATTTCCTTCTTAACAAATTTGCGGTGGTAGTAGTAGTAAGAGACGGCGACATCGCGGGCGTCTCGAGCAATATAGATGACCCGGGGTAGCTTGGGGTCAAAAGCGGAGTGGGTTTTGATCAGGCGCGGGCGAGCCATGCGGCTCAGCGCTTCTACCGAGCTCTCATAGATTTCTGCAACCACCCGGCAGGACTGCTCGAATGAGTGGATGGTATCGCGACTGCCGATGACATAGCTGCTCAGGAGAAGACGCATCCAGGAATTCCCAGAGCGGGGGTACGACGCCAGAAAGACATCATCGGGAAACAGCTCTATTTTAGATAGGTCTCCTCGTATCTTTACCTTCATGGTCTGTTTAGCGGCAGGAATACTGCGGTAAGTCGGCGATCGCAAGCAACTGAGCTACTGCATTGTATCGTTCAGCAGGCAAATACCCTACCCGTCTTTGAACCCTGCGGGGAGGAACCGTCGGTGCTCCCACCCGGCAGCGGTCGCTTTACCGTTTCCCGCCGGTATGGCTGCACCAGGCTGGGCGAGCCGTAGGGCGTCGTTTTCAGCACGCACCTGCAAAAGCTGTCGGCGTACGAGCAGCGGGTTCCAGTCGGGGGGGATCTGTGTTGACTGGGGGTTTGCGCTGTGATTTGCCCCGGCGCGGTAGCGGTTAGCTAGAGAGGCCTGGAGCGGCTCAACCTGCGATCTATTCAGGGCGATCGCGCTATGACCAACAAACTCGTACCAGTATTCCTCAGCCTGGGGCAAAAGGTAGTCCACATCCTGAGGGTGCAGATACACCTGTTTTGAAACCTCACCGACGGGCCGGCCCTTATAGGTGGTCAGCGTCTGGAGATCTAAGCCCAAAAACTCGCCGATGTGTTGAAGGCCGCGGACCGGGTTTTGATTGAAAGCCTCATACGCCACCACTAAAACCCGCTCTCGGTGCTGCTCTGCGGTCTGCAGTGCGGCCCGGTTCATGTAGCGCCACCACCAGAGCGCCCAGACCACCTCATTCTTGGGCACATCCCCTAGCTCCGCGATCGCAAAGCGGCTGGATACTTCCGCTATAAATCTGGGTTTGTCTGAGGGGTGAAACTCGTCCCCAAAGAACGAGAAGCGGTCAATGACAGAATTAACTACATCGAGGGGATTGCGAATGATCAGCACCGCCTTCAAGTCGGGAAAGGCCTCTAAAAACAGAGACAGCCGACCATTGGCACGAATCGACTTGAGGAGGAAGCTATCGCTACCCTGCGTTAGAGCCTTTAAAAACTGGTCGTGGACGGGGTTGCCCTGCCCAGCGAACAGCGGCGTTACATGGTGGGCGTATAGCCCTTCTACCGACAGGGAATTGGTGGACTGAAATCGCTGAGTGACCGTCGTAAATGGGGCGTCGAACACTTTAGGGGACCAGAGGTAGGGCTCGTACAAAAACCGGCAGGGGGTGCCGCTGGCCAGCAGCATATGCTGGATGCCAGTGTAGAGCGCCGTCGTTCCCGAGCGGCCAACGCCAAAGACGCCAAGCTTCATAAGCGACTGATTCACTCCTTACAGTAAGTTGCGGTACGCGAGCTGAAAGACAGCGGTGTTCCAAATTGAGCCCACAAACCTCAAGCTTGAATTGGCGCGCACTTCCTGATCGACGAACCGCTTCACCTCAGGCCATTCAGGGGAGTCGTAATCATCAAAAATCACATATCCCCCCACGTCTAAGGTGGAAAGGTAATGATCAAAGTCAAACTTAATGCCCTCGTAGGAGCGATCGCCATCTAAGATCATCAGGTTGTACTGGGACTGACCGGCTCGGCGCAGCACCGCCTGCTCATGGCTTAGCCCCGAAATCAGGGTAACGTCTTGGAAGGGAATGTCCAGACGCCGCATGTTGTGCTCAAAGGTTTGTGCCGTAACCGGTACGCCGGTCACCCCATCGACCGCATCACCGTTGGGGACGCTGTCCAGAGGATCAACGGCCGTCAGTTCAATCGATTCAAACTGCCCCCGGCAGACGCTGTGCAGCACCCCCAAGCTGACCCCAAACATTGCCCCGATCTCCAACACCGACAGGCGGGGCTGCGGCAGGCTCTGAGCCACCAAAATACGGGCCAGCATATTTTCGATGCTGACGGCCAGTCGCCCAGCGCAGGCATCTTCCACAAGACACACCTGGTGCGCCAGATATCCCAGGCCTGGCAGGGTGGGAGAGGCATTCACCGTAGGTCCCCAGAACCGAAGCAGCTGATCCAAATGGGCATCGGTGAGCTGTCGCCCCAGGGGCTGGAAGCGAGCGACGTTGGTGGTGTTGAGCTGGGCAAACAGTTGCGAGGTTTGGTTGGCCCCTTGCTGAGCCTCAGCCGCTTGCTGGGCCGCCTGCTGGGCTGCCGTGTCCGCCTGCTGGGCTGCCTCCCCTGCCTGTTGCGCGGCTTCGGCGGCCTGGTCCGCTCTAGCGATGGCCCGGTCACTGGCTTCAAAGGCGCGGGTTAGGGAGCGCTGGTTTTGCTGAGAGAGGGTGGTTAAGGCCTGGCGCAAATCGGCGGTTTGATGACTTAAGGCCTCAGCAGCGTTGGTAGCTTCTGTAACGGCCTGACGGTTGCGGCTAGTTTGGGCGTTGAGCTGCGCTGTTGTGGCCTCCAGCTGACGCTGCAGCTTGCCAGTTAAGCGATCGCCCGCAGCGGCGCGGCCATGGGCCCCGTTGGCCCGGTCCATAGCCCGGTCCGCCTGCTGCTGCACACTGGCAAGGACTCGGTCTGAGCGAGTGGCGGCATGGCCCACCAAGAATAGGGTAAGCAGGGTCTCCGCTACGGTGAAGGCCCGGCGAAACGGGATAGCTTCAACGGTGCTGAGGCCGCTGCAGACGACGATAGCGGCCGCGACACCAATGGGCCAGCGGGTGTAGTAGCCAAACAGTCGTTTGAGCAGGTAGCGCAGTCGATTAGGGGGCGGTGCCGCTTGCTTTTCCAGTGACGGCGGCGGTGGCGGCGGTGGGGATGCTGGCTCTGGCGGCGGGGCAGCTACCGCCGCCGGTTCACTAGAGGGCGGTGTAGGTGACGGTGCGGCGGGCTGGACCGGCGGTGCTGGCTCTGGCGACAGCGGATTGAGGGTAACCTGCGCTTTGGCGATCGCTCCGATGGCAGATAGATTGGGCAGCTGCTTGAAGGCCAGCAATAAGCCCAGAGCGCCGGGATTAGCGAGCTGGCAGGGGTAGGAGGTGAGCCGGTACCAGATTGAGGCTGCTGGTGGCTTTGGGGCTGGGGCCACTGCTTCTGAGATATGCTCTTCTGAAATGTGACCTTCTGAGGCATCTTTTGGGGCAGCGGGCGGATGCCATTCGCTCACCACTATCCCGTAGCCCTGTTCTGCTAAGGTCTCGGTAGCGGCGTTAAAGTCTGCCTCGCTGGTAAAGGTATAGCGGATTACATACGGCGCGTCACCGTCAAGGCTTTGGTCAAGGGCAACGCGATCGCTGATAGTAACCACAGAGGTTTGGGTTTCAGCTAGGACTTCCGCCACAAAAGCTGCTTCGTCAAAGCTGGCCTGCTCCTGGGGAGAGAAGCCGCCTACGATGGCTCCCTTGACAGGGTCCTGTCGCCGCGAGAAGCCCAGCACCCTGACATAGGCCTGCTCGCACAGGGTTCGGTTATGGACCACATAGGCGTGGCTGTAGCGCCGCCGCAGTTGACGCAGCAGGGCGTCGTCGGCGCTGTCTAGGTCAGGCTTACCGCTGTAATTGAGGATGGACTCCGTGTAGCGCAGATAGGACGCCGTCTCTTGGAACAGCCGCCAGCCCTCGGCATCGGGTATTAGCTGCTGGCGCTGGGCGTCCAAATTGAACTCGTTGTCAAAAAAGTGCTCGAGAACGCAGTCGTAGGCCATGGCGGGATCTTGATGCTCCACCACCTCGTCCAAAATCCGGCTCCACTGGCGGGCAAACTGGATGAAGCCCGGGTTGCCGACGGCGTAAATCGCGCTGCCGTTGATGTGGCGCGCTAACTTACTGGCTAAGGGTAGCCGACCTCGGTAATGGCTCCCCAGCACCCAAAACTCTTCGCTTGCCTGGACAGCGTCGCAGAGCTGCCCCAGCCAGTCAGGGCGAATGGGGAGGCAGTCGGTCTCCATGAAGTAGGCACATTGACAGGTCTCCCCCAGAGCAAAGATGGTACGGAAAAACTGCTGGTTGGGGCCGCTTTTATAGCCCTTTTTGCCTACATTTGGGGTGCCAACTTTGATGTAGACGTCCTCCCCCGGCGGCAGCAGAAAGAACTGAAACTCAGGCGGGAAAAACCAGCGCTGCAGCAGCTCGCTGGCCTCATATTCGCGGCAAATTTCCGCTTTGAGCGCTTCATCAGCCTCACCCGTGAAAGAGAAAATCAGCCTCAGCTTCTCCCGCCCCCGCAGGTGGAGGAAAGGGGTGAACTCCGGGTGCTGCCACAGCTTCAGGTTGTTGATAATCTGGTGACGCTCGCGGGTCTGGGTCAAGATGGCCAAGGTGTCGAGGGTCTGCTTGCCGATGAAGTCCTTCAGGGGCCGGTAGGGCAAGAGCCCCTTGCCGTAGAGGTCAGAGGTGAGGCTGCAGTTAACCAGCTCCACATCTAGCTGCTGCTTAATCAGGTCAATCTTAATGCGGTTGAGGGCGGTGCGGTGTCGGTCGGAGGCGGTGTCGGAAGGCCCGGTCCCGTTTATCTCGGCCGTAACCGAGGACCCAAAGCCCAAAAGGCCGATGCGACGGTAGCCCAAGGCGATCGCGCAGCGAATGGCATCGTATTCGGCGGTGTCTGCGTGAGCCGTTATGCCATGGAGCAGGTCAGCAGTGGAAGGCGCTTGGGAAGGGGGATAGCGGTTTTCTAACGAGCCCTCACCATCTGGTTCCTGCAGACTGACTGTGCCGCTATGGAAGCGGTAGCGAGAATCCTGGACCGCATCTGGGAAGTAGTCCAAAAACTTCGCATGTAGGCAGACCGACTTGACCTTATTGCCATCGACTAGGGCCCTAATCTCTTCGGCATGGGCCTCAACTGCATCACTAGTTAAATAGCAGTAGTGGGTGGGCTGCCAGTCTGTCTGCCAGGGGTGAACGGGGCCTAGGGTGAGGGTGTCAACACCAGCAAGGGAAATTTCGTCGAGATCATCTACGTCAAAATCACGTCCAAGAATAACGACGGTAGCATCCATGTACTTTGCGGGGTCGGTGCGCCCGGTAACGGCTGAAACGCTTACGCTGGGCGAAGGCCAAATGCGTCGCCTCCCAGTGTATCAGAACTGCGTCCGGCCGACTCCCAGAGCTACGGCGATCGGGGCAGAGCGCGGCAACGCTCCGCCAGCGCTGCACAAAAAAGAGGGGGCGACACCGTCGCCCCCTCTCGCGGAGATTAATTAGCTGCTAGAACGCTCTACAGCTGCGGCACAAACTGCTCCTTCTCAGGAATGTCTGCGTACTCAGAGACAATCTGACGGAACTCATCGCCGTCAATGGTCTCCTTCTCAATCAGCAGGTCCACCAAGCGGTCCACCGCTGCCCGGTTCTCCTCAATGATGTTGCAGGCGTCCTCGTAGCAATGCTCCACAATGGTGCGCACCTGGGTGTCGATACGAGAAGCAATCTCCTCGGAATACTCCGAGCGGGTCATCAGGCCGTTGCCCAAGAACACCTCGCTCTGCTGCCCTTCCAGGGAGAGAGGACCCAAATCTGACATGCCGAAGCGGGTTACCATCTGGCGAGCCATGCCGGTCACCTGCTGCAGGTCGTTACCTGCGCCTGTGGTCACTTCGGCGTCGCCGAATACCACCTGCTCAGCGGCCCGGCCACCCAGCGCTCCCTGAATCCGCGCTAGCAGCTGCGATCGCGAAATCAAGGACTGCTCCTCGTTGGGGGTAAACCAGGTCAAGCCCTGGGCCTGGCCGCG
>JBCCAG010000317.1:0-4957 GCA_039814955.1 Cyanobacteria bacterium P01_A01_bin.135 | reverse complement strand
TCCCGGCCTTAATGAGGACGTGGTGCGGCTGATTTCGGCTAAGAAGAACGAGCCCGACTTTCTACTGCAGTTTCGGCTGAAGGCGTTTCGGCGCTGGCAGCAGATGACGGAGCCGTTGTGGCCCCATGTGTCCTACCCGCCCATCAACTACCAGGACATCATTTACTATTCAGCCCCAAAAACGAAGGAAAAGCTGGACAGCCTGGATGAGGTGGACCCGACGCTGCTAGAAACCTTTGAGAAGCTGGGCATCCCTATCTCGGAGCAAAAGCGGCTGAGCAATGTGGCGGTAGACGCGGTGTTTGACAGCGTGTCGGTGGCCACTACTTTTAAAGAGCAGCTGGCGGAAGAGGGGATTATATTTTGCTCCATTGCCGAGGCGGTAAAGGAGCGGCCTGACCTGATCGAGAAATATCTCGGCAGCGTCGTTCCCGCAGGGGATAACTACTTCGCCGCCCTCAACTCGGCGGTGTTCAGCGATGGCTCTTTCGTCTACATCCCCAAGGGCGTCAAATGCCCCATGGATTTGTCCACCTACTTCCGAATCAACAATGGGGAGTCGGGGCAGTTTGAGCGGACGCTGATCATTGCCGATGAGGCCAGCTCGGTGACTTACCTGGAGGGCTGCACCGCCCCCATGTTCGACACCAACCAACTGCATGCGGCAGTGGTGGAGCTGGTGGCCCTGGACAACGCCGAGATCAAGTACTCCACGGTGCAGAACTGGTACGCGGGCAACGAAGAGGGCAAAGGCGGCATCTACAACTTCGTCACTAAGCGGGGCCTGTGCCAGGGGGTGAATTCCAAAATTTCCTGGACCCAGGTGGAGACCGGTTCCGCCATCACCTGGAAGTACCCCAGCTGTGTGCTATTAGGCGATAACTCCGTGGGTGAGTTCTACTCGGTGGCCCTGACCAACAACCTGCAGCAGGCAGACACCGGTACCAAGATGGTCCACGTGGGCAAAAACACTCGCAGCACGATTATCTCCAAGGGGATTTCGGCGGGGCGCTCGAAGAACAGCTACCGGGGCTTGGTAAAAGTGGGTCCCAAAGCTACCGGAGCCCGCAATTACTCCCAGTGCGACTCCATGTTGATCGGCGATCGCGCGGAAGCCAATACCTTCCCCTACATTCAGGTGCAGGAGAACAGCGCCAATGTGGAGCATGAGGCTTCCACCTCTAAGATTGGCGAGGACCAGCTGTTTTACTTTATGCAGCGGGGCATTTCCATGGAGGACGCCATCTCGATGATTATCAGCGGCTTCTGTAAGGATGTGTTTAGTCAACTGCCGATGGAGTTTGCGGTGGAGGCAGACCGGCTGCTGGCGCTGAAGCTTGAGGGAAGTGTGGGGTAGATATCCTGCAGCGTAGGCCGCGCTCAGCGCGTATGTGTTTGGCGAGGGTGGAAAAGTATGCCACGCTTCGGCTTCACCCCCCTCAATCCCCCCTTGCTAAGGGGGGAAGCGCAGTCCTCCCCCTTGGCAAGGGGGAGTTAGAGGGGGTCAGACCGAGACGCTAAACAATTACTAAGCGCGGTCTACGCTACGAAAATAAGATTCATGGAGACCAGAGCAACGTGGCACCGATTTTAACTGTAGACAACCTGACGGCGAACGTCGACGGCACCCAAATTCTCAAGGGGCTCAACCTCACCATCAACCCCGGTGAGATTCACGCCATCATGGGGCCTAATGGCTCCGGCAAAAGCACCTTCTCCAAAGTGCTGAGCGGCCACCCCGACTACGAGGTGACTGGCGGCAGCGCCACCTTTCAGGGGCAGGATCTCCTGTCCCTAGAACCGGAAGAGCGCGCCCGCGAAGGCGTATTTCTGGCGTTTCAATACCCGCTAGAGATTCCTGGCGTCTCCAACCTGGACTTTTTGCGGGTGGCCTACAACGCTAAGCGCAAGCACCGGGGTGAGGAAGAGCTGGACGCCTTTGATTTTGACGAGCTAGTGCAAGATAAGCTAGACGTCGTCAAAATGAAGCCGGAATTCTTGAGCCGCAGCGTCAATGAAGGCTTCTCCGGCGGCGAGAAGAAGCGCAACGAGATTCTGCAGATGGCGATCCTGGAGCCGACCTTGGCCATTTTGGATGAAACCGATTCGGGACTGGACATTGACGCCCTGAAGACGGTGTCCGAAGGGGTAAACCAGTTGGCCAGCGAAGAAAACGGCATTTTGCTGATCACCCACTACCAGCGGCTGCTCAACTACATTGTGCCGGACTATGTGCATGTGATGGCGGCGGGGCGAATTATTCGCACCGGCGGTAAGGATCTGGCCCAGGAGCTAGAAGAGCGGGGTTATGACTGGGTGCTAGAAGAGGCGGAGGTGACGGCATGACGAGCGCTGCACCGGTGAAGCGCCGGGACCTCAGAGGCCTGCTAGCGCTTCGGTCGCCTTTGGTGACGCCGGATTTAGAGCGATCGCGGTGGCTGAATGACCTGCGGGACGACGCCATGACAGCCCTGAGCGAGAGACTGCTGCCCACCACCCGCGAGGAAGAGTGGCGGTTCACCGATATTAAGGCCTTGGTGGATCTGCCGCTGCGATCGCCTCAGGTGAGCACGGTCGCCGCCGAGGCCCTAGAGCGCTACCGCATCCCGGACGCCCCAAAGCTGGTGTTTGTGGACGGGCGCTACGTCCCCGAGCTCTCTTCTGACGCTGAGATTGATGGCATAACCGTGGGGCCGCTGCTGAGCTGGCACGGTCCGGACCTGACGCCCTATTTAGGGCAGCAGCAGGGCCTAGAGCGCACCTTTGCTGGGCTCAATGCCGCCAGTTTTATTGATGCGGCGGTAATTTGGGTCGACCCCAAAGCGGTGATTGAGCAGCCTGTGCACCTGCTGTATGTCTCCACCACCGATGACGCGGCGCTCACCCATCCCCGTGCCCTAGTGGTAGCGGGTGCCCACAGCCAGCTCACCCTAGTAGAAGACTTTGTCGCCATTGGCGAAGGCGCTTACGTCACCAACAGCGTCACTGAGATTTACTTGGCTGAGAACGCTGGCTTAACTCACCTGCGGCTGCAGCGGGACAGCAGCGAGGCCTACCACTTTGGTAAGACGGCGGTGTCCCAGCAGCGAGACTCCCGCTACGCGGGTCACTTTATCTCTCTGGGCAGCAAGCTGTCGCGCCATAATCCTGAGGTGTTTCAGCAGGGACCCCAAACGGAAACGGCGCTGAATGGCCTCACCATTGCCACCGGCCAGCAGCTGGCCGACACTCACAGCCTCATCCGCTACGACCACCCCCATGGCAGCAGCAGCCAGCTGCACAAATGCATTGTGGGCGATCGCGCCCATGGGGTATTTAACGGCAAGGTGCTGGTGCCTCAGGCGGCCCAGATGACCGACGCCGGGCAGCTGAACCGCAACTTAATGCTGTCACCTAAGGCCCGTATCGATACTAAGCCCCAGCTAGAGATCGTGGCGGACAACGTCAAATGTACCCACGGGGCAACTGTCAGCCAGCTTGACCCGGCGGAGCTATTTTACCTACGGAGCCGGGGCATCGACGCCGCCCGTGCTCAAACCCTTCTGGTACGCGCCTTTGCCGGAGAAATCATCGATGCCCTGCCTATAGAAGCGGTGCGATCGCAGATGGTTGTCTGCGTTGCTGCCCTGGCCCCCTAACTTCAGTGTAAGGACATGGCACTGCCATGTCCTTACCGCCCTTTCACCTCCTCACATCATGACCGTCACCCAAGAGAAAATCCTCGCCGCCAAAGTCCGCCCAGACTTTCCCATCCTGCACCAGCAGGTGAACGAAAAGCCCCTGGTTTACCTTGATAACGCCGCCACATCCCAAAAGCCTAGGGCCGTGCTCGATGCCCTAGAGCATTACTACCAGCAGGACAACGCCAACGTCCACCGGGGTGTTCACACCCTCAGCGGTCGCGCCACCGATGCTTACGAAGGGGCGCGGGATAAAGTGGCCCGCTTCGTCAACGCCGCCCACCGGGAAGAGATCATCTACACCCGCAACGCCAGCGAGGCCATCAACCTGGTGGCCTACGCTCAAGGATCGCAGCTGCAGGCGGGGGACGAAATCATTCTGTCGGTGATGGAGCACCACAGCAACTTGATTCCTTGGCAGCTGTTGGCCCAGCGCAACAAGCTGACCCTAAAGTTTGTTCAGCTCACTGAAGATGAGGCCTTTGACCTGGACCACTACCGGAGCCTGCTGACCGACAAGACCAAGCTCGTGTCGGTAGCCCACGTTTCCAATACCTTGGGCTGCTTGAACCCGGTGCGGGAGATTGTAGACCTAGCCCACGAGCGCGGGGCCAAAGTGCTGCTAGACGCCTGCCAGAGCGTGCCCCATATGCCGGTGGACGTACAGGCCCTAGATTGCGACTGGCTGGTGGCCTCGGGGCACAAGATGTGCGCCCCCACCGGCATTGGCTTTTTGTACGGCAAAAAAGACGTGCTGCGGGCCATGCCTCCCTTCTTGGGCGGCGGCGAGATGATCGCCGACGTGTTTTTAGACCACGCTACCTACGCCGATATTCCTCACCGGTTTGAGGCCGGTACCCCCGCCATCGCCGAGGCGATCGCCCTGGGTGCGGCGGTAGACTACTTGAGCGACCTGAGCATGGATAAAATCCACGCCTATGAGCAGGAGCTAGCCGGCTACCTAATGGAGCAGATTACCGCTCTGCCCGAGGTGCGGGTCTACGGCCCTAAATCCGAAGAGCGGGCGGCCCTGGCCTCCTTTACCGCTGGGCCAGCCCACCCCCACGACCTGTCAACGATTTTGGATCAGTGGGGCGTGGCTATTCGTGCTGGGCACCACTGCACTCAGCCCCTGCACCGCCTTCTTAAGGCGCAGTCTACGGCCCGCGCTAGCCTCTACTTCTACAACACCCGCGCAGAAGTGGATGTGTTTATCGCGGCCCTCAAAGAGGCGATTGACTTCTTCAGCGGTCTAGGATTTTAGTCTCAGCTAGGGC
>JBCCAG010000394.1:0-4409 GCA_039814955.1 Cyanobacteria bacterium P01_A01_bin.135 | reverse complement strand
GCGGCCACTCACCCCCGCCTTGATTCCATCCCCTTTGAGTCGCAGTATCAGTACATGGCGACGCTGCATGATGCGGGGGAGCGGATAATTTACGTCAAGGGCTCGGTGGAGGCGATTTTGAGCCGCTGCACCCAGGTGATGGATGCCCAAGGCCAGGCCGCGCCGCTAGCGCGCGAGCCGATTGAGCAGGTGGTGGAGGCGATGACGGCTAAGGCGCTGAGAGTCCTGGCCTTCGCCTACAAAGAGGCTGGTCCCCACCAGCGCACCCTCGACCACGGCGATATCGAGACTGGGCTAGTGTTTCTAGGCCTGCAGGGGATGATTGACCCACCCCGCCCGGAGGCGATCGCAGCGGTGCGGGCCTGCCGCAATGCCGGCATCAAAGTCAAGATGATTACCGGCGACCATATCTCGACGGCCCGGGCCATTGCCCAGCGGATGAATCTACAGCGAGGCCAAGAGGTGGTGGCGTTTGAAGGCCGGGTGCTGGCCGATATGGGAAATGCAGAACTGACCCAAACCGTGGAAGCGGGGGATGTGTTTGCCCGCGTGGCCCCGGCGCAGAAGCTGAGGCTGGTGGAAGCGCTGCAGGCCAAAGGTGAGAGCGTGGCGATGACGGGGGATGGGGTCAACGATGCCCCGGCCCTCAAGCAGGCGGACATTGGCGTTGCCATGGGCAAAGGGGGGACCGAAGTAGCCCGGGAGGCTTCGGACATGCTGCTGACGGACGACAATTTTGCCTCCATTGAGGCGGCGGTAGAGGAAGGGCGCACCGTCTACCAAAATCTACGCAAGGCCATTGCCTTTCTGCTGCCGGTCAACGGTGGGGAGTCAATGACGATTTTAATCAGCGCGCTGCTGGCCCGGGATTTGCCGATTCTCTCCCTGCAGGTCCTGTGGCTAAATATGATCAACTCCCTGACCATGACTGTCCCTCTGGCCTTTGAGCCCAAGCCCCAGGGCATCATGCAACAGCCGCCCCGCCACCCCAAAGAGCCCCTAATTAACCGGCGGTTGCTCAACCGAATTCTGCTGGTCTCTCTATTTAACTGGGTGCTGATTTTTGGCCTATTTGAATGGGCAAAAGCCGCCACAGGAGATATCGCTGTGGCGCGCACCATGGCCATTCAGGCCCTCGTCGCTGCGCGAATCATCTACCTGCTCAGCATCAGTCAGTTGGGCAAGAGCCTCATGGACTGTCTGCGCGGGCGGTCTACCCAAGTTACCAATGCCCCCTTCTTGCTGCTGGGCATCGGCGGGGCGATCGCGCTGCAGGTGCTGTTTAGCCAGTGGCCGGTAATGAATGCCCTATTTGAAACCGCGCCCCTCAACTGGGGCCAATGGCTGATCTGCCTGTTGCCCATGCTGCCTATGGTGCCTTTCGCCATTTGGGTAAACTGCATCGATCCCAGCTATTCTGTGGAGCGCGGCAGCTAATTTTGCGGTGTAAATAATAGGAGTAAAACCTATGAAGAGAATTTTAGTAGCGCTTGATTACGATGACACCTGCGCCGGGGTGCTGGAGCAGGCGATTGACCTAGCCCAAGCGACGCAAGCAACTTTAAACCTGCTCAGTGTTCTAGCGCCTCAGACAGATGAGAGCTTCAGCTTCTCTTCTCCTTATGCCGACCAGGACTGGGCCGCTAGCTTGGGAAAATACCGGGAAGCTGGAACCGCTAGCTTGACCCTGCTCAAGGGCTTCGCCGACAAGGCAAAAGCGGCCGGCATTGAAACCGAGGTGACGCAGGATATGGGTAACCCTGGCTCGGTCATCTGTAAGCTGGCAAAGCGCTGGGACGCGGACTTGATTATGGTGGGTAGCCATGGCCGCAGAGGGCTGAGCGAGATGTTGCTTGGCAGCGTCAGCAACTACGTGGTGCACCATGCGCCCTGCTCAGTCCTGATTGTGCATGGGCAGAGCTAGACCTGGTCAAGGGCTCCAGTGATGTGCCTGCCTTGCGAACAGAGGATTGGCGATTGCCCAACTGCTATGCCGTAGCCGCCTTGCAGATTACTCCACGCCGTCGTACCGCCAGGGCACTGGGTCCACCGCCGCCCCGTTCACGTACAGCCCCCAGTGTAAATGCGGCCCCGTGCTGCTGCCGGTATTGCCCACCGCGCCAATGGTTTGACCCGCCTGAACAAAGTCGCCATCGCGGACGTAGATATCGTTGAGGTGGATGAAAATGCTCAGCACTCCCTGGCCGTGGTCGAGGCCAATGGTGTTGCCATGGACGCGGAAGCCCTGATTTTCATAGCCGATCAGAGAGATGCGCCCTGCCGCTGGGGCGATGATCGGGGTGCCTACCCCCGTCGCATAGTCCACGCCGCGGTGGTAGTAGTCGTTGGCAAAAACGCCGTTGTAGTAGCGCTGTACCCCGTATATCGTGCTCACCCGTCCGCTGGTGGGCCGCAAAAAGGGGCCATTCCAGAACCGCTCTGGCGTCACCAGGGTCTTAAACGCCGCCACCTGCGATCGCTCTGTCTCCGTTAGCCCAGAGCCACCCCCCTCAAGCCAGATGCGTTGGGTAGGAAAGGACCGATCCTGCACCCATACCGCTAGATTACGTACCTCGTCACTATCCTGGACTCGGATGGTGCGGCTGCCAGGGGTCTCCAGTGGCGTGGTGGGCAGCAACGCCCGCCAGATGCCGTTGAGCTGGAACATCGGATAGGTGCGATCGCCCATGGTGACGGTGGGGGGAGCGGTGTCTCCACTGTCGGGGACAGCGATCACCGAAATGGTATCCCCAAGCTGAGGCGATTCGGGGGAAAGGCGCACCGTCAGCGCTGAGGCGGCCAAGGGAACAGCCGCTGCCGCTATGGATAAGAGAGCCATGGAGTAGCGAGCGGCGCGAGCGGCTTGGGAGCGGATGGCTAGCATAGGCAAGGTCAGTTTGGCAGTCAGTTTGATCGGGTAAGCCCCGGTCTCAGCGGATTCTTTAGCGGCTTTCATTTAATCACAGCGTTAGGGTGATACACCAATAGCTGTGCCGGTCTTATCAAATACTATCTAATGTCCCCTCACGACGCTGCCGATGTCTTGGTCATTATCCCAGTTCGCAATGAGGTAGAAACCATCCCTACTGTGATTAAGCAGCTGCATCGGTTAGGGCTGCGCCAGGTGCGGGTAGTGGACAATGGCAGTACCGACGGTAGCGCAACAGCGGCAGCTCGGGCCGGTGCAGAGGTTGTGGAAGAGCCTCAGCCCGGCTACGGACGGGCCTGCTGGCGAGGGCTGCAGCAGTTGCCTGAGCACACCGAATGGATTCTATTCTGCGATGGGGACGGCAGCGACGACTTATCTAGCCTGGGGCAGTGGCTACCGCAGCGGCATGGCTATGACCTGCTTTTGAGCGATCGCACGGCGATGGAAGCGGGGCGGCGGGCCATGACCCCGGTGCAGCGGTGGGGCAACTGGCTGGCCACCCGTTTGATTTGGCTCGGCTGGGGACACCGCTACCGGGATTTAGGGCCGCTGCGGCTGGTGAGGCGCCAAGCCCTAGAGCGCGTGGCCATGCAAGATCGGGGCTTTGGCTGGACAGTAGAGCTGCAGGTGCGGGCGGTGGAGCTAGGGCTGCAGATTGCTGAACTTCCCGTGGGGTATTATCCTCGCCGGGGGGGCAGGTCCAAGATCTCGGGGACACTGCGGGGAAGTTTTCAGGCGGGGACGATTATTTTGACGACTCTGGGGAAGCTGTATGTGCAACAGGCGGTAGGACGACCCGGCGATCGCCCTGCGAATCGTTAAGTTTTATAAATTCTGGCTGATGATTACTGTCGATCGACAATTTTATTCGACAACGGACAAATAGTATTGCCTTGGTAATGATTTCGTAGTTTATGCATCTTTCAAGGCAATAAGCCATGTCCATAGGATTCAAATTTATCGACCGCCGCAAAAGACCTTTTTCCAAGCTTTGGGAGAAGTTTACGACCGCAGAGGAAAATTTCTGTGAGGGGGTGAGAGAAAAGTTTGGAATTAGCCAGCAGTCAAACGATTTAGTAGAGACGTCGCCGGGAGCGTCTAGTCAATCGCTCGAGAATGTGCAGAGTACGGAGGATGAGAATAATCAACAGAGATTAGGAACCATCAATGATGACTCACAGCAGGATGTCGGGATAGCCCTGAGCGGTTTTCTCGCTACCATCGCTGCAGTGTGCTTAACTGGCCTAACAAGAGACCCAGGGTCAGTTAGCATAAACAACAATGAAATAATATTTGGGGGGCTAGGCCTACTCTGTCTGATGACTGCTGCCCTGATGGTGCAGGGCTATTTCATTCTCATGAAGACCTGAATGTGCTAGAGTTCCAGGCTATAGCTCCTCCCCTTAGACACGCCGTGAGCCTCTCCTCTCAGCCTTCATCAAAACGAATCGAAATTCTAGAAGCGTTTGCCGACATCCCT
>JBCCAG010000814.1:0-2131 GCA_039814955.1 Cyanobacteria bacterium P01_A01_bin.135 | reverse complement strand
GTCTACGGGGTCGGGTCCGGTGGGGATGCCGACGCCGGCGTTGGCGAAGACGACGTGGATTTTACCGAAGCGATCGCTTACCTGCTGGTAGAGCCGGTCTAGGTCTGCGATTCGGGATACATCGGCGGCTATGGCCATCACGTCGCCGCTAGTACCCCCTTTCAGGCGCTCGGTGGCCTGATCTAGCTTGTCCTTAGTACGACCGCAAATGGCTACGTTGGCCCCTTCTGCCAGAAAAGCCTGCGCTGCCGCAAAGCCCATGCCGCTGCTGCCGCCCGTCACTACAGCTGTTTTACCCCTGAACCTCATACGGCTCCTCCTCTTATCGTTGTCAGGCCCCAAGCTACAGCTGGGGGTTCCGTCACTGGCTATCCTGCTGGTGGTGCAGCGCGTGTTCTACTTATGTGCCCCAGGATGGCATTGGTGCCTTGGGCAGCGCATCATCTGCTAGAAGGGTTTGGCGCTCTGGGGTTTGTGCTTGCTATTGCTGGGGACAGTTAGTTGGGAGGCGATGGCCATAGTCAACTCGGTGGGCCGCTAGGTGAAGGTGGAGCAGCAGGTAGAGCCGGAGATAATGGGAAAGCGATAGGGTGGGACGACATGCCTGACTTAGATCGCTGACCCTCTCAACATTTATGCTAAATCGAGATCAGTACCTGCTGGAACTAGCAACGCTCAGTGCCGATGCCTACCTGGCTAACCCCAGGACAAAAGCGGCTTTACTCACAGGCTCAGTTGCAGAAGGACTGTGCGATGAGTACTCCGATTGCGAGATGTGCTTTTACTATGATGAGCTACCTTCTGAAGAAGAATTATGCTCAGCAAGGCAGCAAAATCAAGGCTCTAAACCGCTGTGGACTATGGGCAGTGTCCAAGAAGGGTCATATGTTGAAAGCTATTTTATAAAAGGCGTTGAATTTCAAATTGGCCACGAGACGATAGTCAACTGGGAAAGAGAAATCTCAATGATCCTAGAGGAGCTTTCTCTTTCGCCAATGATGAAGGCCATGTCAGGTACGCTGATAGGCATTCCCTTGTATGGCGATCGCTTGATTCAAAATTGGAAAGATAGAATTGCAGGCTATCCAGACGGGCTTGCGCAGAGAATGGTAGAGCATTACCTCAGGTTTTTCCCAGTTTGGGGCATGCAGGAAAAGCTTGCTAGACGCGATGCAACGCTTTGGCAATATCAAATTCTTACTGAGTCCAGCCAAAATATTTTAGGCGTTTTGTCAGGCATAAACCGCTTGTACTATACGCCCGTTCAATTGAAGCGAATGGGCCGGCTTATTCGGCAGATGAAAATTGCGCCTGAAAATCTTGCTTCCCGCCTTGAGGCTCTGTTCCAGAGTAGCCCTCTTGAGGTTGCCAACGAGCTTGAGGTCCTGGTTCGAGAAGTGGTAGTACTGGTCGAGCGATGTATGCCTCAAGTAGATACGTCATCGGTCAACCAAAAGCTAGGCTGGAGGCAGCAACCGTGGCAGTTCGAAAGATAGCCGTTTTTAGGGCGAGATACCGGCTCCCCATATCAAAGCATTAGGAGGTTAAGGTGCAAAGACTACTCTCAAGAAGCCCAGTGGCCGTAGCCGCCTTTTGGATCGGCATCTACCTTGCGCTTTCCCTGCTGCCGCTGTTTATCCTGCTGCTTTACCCGCCCTCCGCCGCCGGGCGCAGCTTCTGGATAGACTTCTCAGCCGCGCTGGGGTTTGTTGGCCTGGCCATGCTGGCCCTTCAGTTCGCCCTCACGGCGCGCATCAACCGAATCGAGGCCTCCTACGGGGTGGATATCATTCTGCAGTTCCATCGCTTCATTTCCCTGGTGGCCTTCGCCTTGATTCTGGTGCATCCCGCCATCTTGTTTATCAATCAGCCAGAAACGCTGCGCTTACTCAACGTGCTTGAGGCCCCCTGGCGAGCGCGCTTCGCGGTGACGGCGACCCTAGCGCTAATGGTCTTGGTCATCACCTCCATCTGGCGGCAGACCCTCAAGATCCCCTACGAGCTGTGGCGCACCACCCACAGTGTTTTAGCTGTAGTCGCCGTGGCCTTAGGCCTCGCCCATGGACTCGGGGTTGGCTACTATCTGGGGCTGTTTTGGAAGCAGCTGCTGTGGAGTGCGATCGCTCTAGCG
>JBCCAG010000820.1:0-2120 GCA_039814955.1 Cyanobacteria bacterium P01_A01_bin.135 | reverse complement strand
TTAACGGGACCACGGGATAACTATGGCAATTTATCGCTCCCCCTACCGCTCTCCCCAGGGCGGGCTTACGCACCTTCCCAAATCAGCGCAGCAGGAATCGGCGCAGCAGGAATCAGGGCAGTGGGGTATGCAGCTTGCCCAGCCCCTAGCACAGTGGCTGGGGTACTGGCTGGGTGCGGTGGCGCTGATGGTGGCGGTATGCGGGGTCTCCGAAGGGGCGATCGCTGCTGAACTGCCCGGTATCTCCCTAGGACTAGCTGCCCCTCCGACCCTAGCGGCCCTCCCCCCCGGTGATGCGATTACTGACGGCAAGGCCCTGCTGCGCTACGCCCTCCCTATCGAAAACAAGCCAATCCGCGAGGTACAGCGCCAGATTGAAGATATTTCTGAGCGACTGCGTATCCAGGGCACCCGGGCTTTGAAGGGAGTGCGGCGCAACGTTAAGCGAGCCTCCTACGCCATGCGATCGCCCGAGAAGATTCTGGCGGATGTTCCCCCCGCGAAGGAGCTCGAAGCGAAGCGACTGCTGGAGCAGGTGCGCACCGGACTGGCCGATCTAGATACCTACATAGAAGAGCGGGACAAAGAGGCCGTCTGGATCAAGCGGGGCGAGATGCTCAAGCAGATCGGCAAAATTGAAGAAATGATGGTGACAGAGGCCCCCTTTGTGGTGCCTGACGACTACAGCAACCTGCCCCAGCTCGCGGGACGGGCCACCGTTGAAATGGTCACCGACAAGGGCAGCATGTTGATTACGGTGGATGGTTATAACGCGCCGGTAACCGCCGGTAACTTTGTGGACCTAGTGCAGCGCGGCTTTTACGATGGCCTGCCCGTCACCCGCGAGGAAGAGTTCTACGTGGTGCAGATGGGAGACCCCGACGGCCCCGACGATGGGTTTGTGGATCCGGATACGGGCAAGGTGCGCACCGTTCCCATGGAAATCGCCATTCAGGATGACGACGAGCCCGTTTATGGCATGACCCTGGAGCAGGCCGGGCTGTATTTGGCGGACCCGGTACTGCCGTTTTCGGCCTATGGCACCTTGGCCATGGCCCGCCCCGACAGCGATCCCAACGGCGGCTCCTCCCAGTTCTTCTTCCTGCGGTTTGAGTCGGAGCTAACCCCAGCGGGGATCAACCTGCTGGATGGCCGCTACGCTGTTTTCGGCTACGTGGTAGAAAACGAAGAAGTGCTCGACCGGCTGCGGGTGGGCGATCGCATCCAGTCCATGACCGTTGTCGAGGGCGGGGAAAACCTGCGCCAGCCCAGCGCTGCCTAGGGCCTGAAAGCAGGGCTTGATGGAGAGCGATAGCCGTGCGAGTCGCTGACTTCGGGGAGCATGCCCTGATCCAGCGGCTGCAGGCCTTTTGTCCCCCGCATTTGGTGGGGGACGATGCCGCTGTTTTGGACCTGCCTCCCGGACAGCAGCTAGTGGTGACCACCGATGGCCTGATCGACGGCGTCCATTTCAGCCTTGGCTTGACCTCGCAACCGGCAACCATGACTGCGGTTGACGCGGGCTGGCGCGCCGTAGCGGCTAACCTATCGGACTTAGCCTCTATGGGGGCTACGCCTGTAGGGATTACCGTTGCCCTGGGGCTTCCCGCCGACTTGCCTGTCTCAACGGTAGAGGACCTGTACCAGGGAATGACCCAATGCCTGCAGTCCCACGGCGGCGATATCATCGGCGGCGATATCTACCGGTCTCCGGCGCTGTCTCTGGGCATTACCGCCCTAGGTCAAGCGTCCCCTGAGCGGGTAATCCGCCGCGCCGCCGCCCAGGTGGGGGATGCGATTCTGGTAAGCGGTCCCCACGGGCGATCGCGGACTGGCCTAGAGCTGCTGCTGAAGCCTGAGCTGCAGAGGGGCAGCGAAGACTCAAGCTATATTCAGGCCCACCGCCGACCGACGCCGCGCCTAGATGCGCTGCCGGCGCTGCATCGGCTGCAGGTCAAAGCCGGAATGGACAGCAGTGACGGGTTGGCTGACGCGGTTCTGCAAATCTGCCGCGCCAGTGGGGTGGGCGCTGTGCTAGACCGCACCGCCATCGACTGCCCCACAGCCCCCTGGCTACAGCCGCAGCAGGCTCTGGAATGGGCCCTGTACGGCGGCGAAGA
>JBCCAG010000004.1:0-18830 GCA_039814955.1 Cyanobacteria bacterium P01_A01_bin.135 | reverse complement strand
GCTGCGGCAGGCCTGGCAGCAGAGCGTAGACCAGCACGATATCCTCCGCAGCGGCTTCTACTGGGAGCAGCGGGACGAGCCGTTTCAGGTGGTCCACCGGCAGGCCCAGATGCCCTGGGTGCAGCAGGACTGGCGATCGCACTCCCCCGAGCTGCAACAAACCCGGCTCCAGGTCTTCCTCGACTGCAACCAAACCCAGCCCTTCGACCTGCAAGCCCCGCCCCTGATTCGGCTGGCGCTGATTCAGGTGGGCGATCGCCGCTATCACCTGATTTGGGCCTATCATCACCTGATCTTAGACGGCTGGTCGGCGGCGAATTTGATTAAATCTGCCTTCGCCCGATATTTGGAGATGGCCTCACCATCATTGGGGCGATCGCCCTCCCTCCCGATCGCCCCGCAATACATCGCCTATATCTCCTGGCTGCAATCCCAAAATCGCGACGCCGCCAAAACCTTCTGGCAAACCTACCTCCAGGGCTACCGAGACCCCACCCCGCTGCCCATCCTCAATCCCTCCGCAGCAACCCCCGAACCCCACCGCGCCGAACAGCAGCGATCGCTCTCCATCCAACTCACCGCCCAGCTACGCAGCTTCGCCCAGCAGCACCAGCTCACCCTCAACACCCTGATTCAGGGCGCGTTTGGCCTCCTGCTCAGCCGCTACAGTGGCGCGTCAGAAACGGCCCCCAATCTCGCTTCAGACGTGGTGTTCGGGGTGACCAGCGCCGGTCGCCCGCCGGAGCTAGCCAATGCTGAGGCGATGGTGGGGCTGTTTATCAATACCCTGCCGGTGCGCGTCCAGGTTCCCGTCAACGCCGCTGTCGTGCCCTGGCTGCAGCAGCTCCAGAGCGATCGCGCCGCCGCCTCGGCCTATGAGTACAGCGCTCTGGCAGATGTGCAGGGCTGGAGCGAGCTGTCAACCGGGCAGCCCCTGTTTGACTGCCTGCTGGTGGTGGAGAACTATCCGGTGGACGCGGCGCTGCTATCGGGGCAGTCGGCCTTGATGCTGGAGGATGTGCAGTTCGTCGAGTGGACCCACTTCCCGCTGACGCTGCTGGTGTCCCTGGGCAAACAAGTTAAGCTGACGGCCAAGTACGACGGTAGCCGCGTCAGCGATGAGGCCATCGCCCGCCTGCTGGTCCATATAGAAATCCTGCTGATGGGGCTGACGCGCCACAACGCCCTCAGCGACCTTCCCCTGCTAACGCCCGCTGAGCAAGCGCAGCTCCAGCGCTGGAACCAAACCGAAGCCGACTACCCATCCGGCTGCTTGACAGACTTAATCGAAGACCAGGCGGCACGATCGCCCGACGCCATCGCCCTAACATTTAAGGATGACGCCCTCAACTACCGCGAGCTGAACGCCAGGGCCAACCGGCTGGCCCACCAGATACAGCAGCGGGGCGTCGGGCCAGAGGTGATTGTGGGGGTGTGCCTAGAGCGATCGCCGGAGATGGTGGTGGCGCTACTGGCGGTGCTGAAGGCGGGGGGCGCTTACCTGCCCCTAGACCCTAGCTATCCCCGCGATCGCCTGGCCTACATGCTAGAAGACGCCGCCCCCACCCTGCTGCTCTTCCACGGCCCTACGGCGGCGCTGCTGGCCGAGCTGCCCAGCCCCGAGGGCATCAACCTTGACGCCCTAACCCCCCAGCAGCCTGACGCCAACCCCACGCGCACTACAACCCCCGACAACAGCATCTACGTCCTCTACACCTCCGGCTCTACGGGTCGCCCTAAAGGCGTGGCCAACACCCACCGCGCCCTGGTCAACCGCCTCCACTGGATGCAGAAGGCTTATGCTTTGGCAGAGGGCGATCGCGTCCTGCAAAAAACGCCGCTCAGCTTTGATGTGTCGGGGTGGGAGCTGTTTTGGCCGCTGATTAGCGGCGCGAGTCTGGTGCTGGCGCGACCTGAGGGCCACAAAGACAGCGCCTATCTGGTGGACCTGATTCAGCGCGAGCAGATTACAGTGCTGCACTTCGTGCCGGCGATGCTGACGGCCTTTTTGGAGACGCCGGGCGTGGAGCGGTGCAGCAGCCTCAAGCGGGTGATCTGCAGCGGCGAGGCCCTGCCCGGCTATTTGCAAACTCAGTTTTTCAAAGTCCTGCCCCATGTAGCGCTGCACAACCTCTATGGCCCTACGGAGGCGGCTATCGACGTCACTGCCTGGACCTGCCGATCGGAGGCTGCTGCTACGGTGCCTATCGGTCGCCCCATCAGCAACACCCAAATTTATCTGCTGGATGCTCAGAGTCGCCAGGTGCCTCCTGGCATTCCGGGTGAGCTGCACATCGGCGGGGTGGGGCTGGCGCGGGGCTATTTGAATCGGCCCGATTTGACGGCGGAACGATTTATTCCCAATCCGTTTGCTGCGCTGCTGGATGGCCATTCACGCCCTGTACGGGCGCAGGGCCCTGCGCCCCTACCCGTCCGACAATTTTCCACAAATGCGAATGGGCGATCGCCACTTATGTACAAAACCGGCGATCGCGCCCGCTATCGCCCCGATGGCGCCATTGAATTCCTGGGCCGCAGCGATCGCCAGGTGAAGCTGCGGGGCTTTCGCATTGAGCTAGGAGAAATTGAGGCGGCGCTGGTCCAGCATCCGCAAGTGTCTCAGGCAGTGGTGGTGCTGCGCGATGACCCGACGCTGCTGGTGGCCTACGTGGTGCTAGAGGGCGACGGGGGTGAGACTAACCTCGCTGCCTTCCTCGCCAAGACCCTGCCCCACTACATGGTGCCCAGCGCCATCCTGCCGCTAGACGCCCTACCCCTGCTGCCCAACGGCAAACTCGACCGCAAAACCCTCCCTGCGCCCACACTCGCCGCGCCCCAGCCCTCGCGATCGCCGCAGACCCCCACCGAAACCCGCATTGCTGCAGTGTGGCAAGACGTGCTTCAGCTTGAGCAGCTCGGGGCCGAGGACAACTTTTTTGAGCTGGGGGGCCACTCCCTCAGCGCCATGCGGGTAAATACGCGGCTGCGCAAAGCCTTTGGGCTAGAGCTGCCGCTGCGGGCGATATTTGAGGCCCCCACCGTCGCCGCCCTCGCGGTAAAAATCGACGCTATACAGATGACCACTACCCAGCCTGCCAGCAGCGCAGCGGGGCGTAAGGAGATTGAGCTATGACCACCACCATCGAGCAATTCTTATCGGACCTCTATCGGCAGGACGTGCAGCTTTGGGCCGAAGGCGATCGCCTCCGCTGTAGCGCCCCGGACGCGGTGCTCACCGACGACCTTAGTCAGCAGCTCCAGGCCCGCAAGTCGGAAATCTTAGCCTTTTTGCAGCAGCACGAGGCCAGCGAGGTGGCGGCCATTCCTCCCGCCCCTCGCACCGGTCCGCTGCCCCTCTCTTTTGCTCAGCAGCGGCTGTGGTTTCTAGAGCAGATGCAGCAGGAGGGTGCGATTTACAATATCCCGCTGGCGGTGCAGGTGCAGGGCTTTTTAGACGAGGACGCCTTTCGCCAGAGCCTGGGCGCCATCGTGGCGCGCCATGAGTCCCTGCGCACCCGATTTATTACTGTTGAGGGGGAACCAGCCCAAGAAGTAGCGCCGCCCCAGCCCGTCACTTTTGAGCAGCAGGACTTGCGGCAGATTTCGGCGGCGGAGCGGAAGGCTGTCGTACGACGGCAGGCCATCGAGGTGGCCCAGACCCGCTTTGATTTAACCCAGGCTCCGCTGCTGAGGGTCATGCTGCTGCGGCTTGAAGAGCAAGAATCGGTGGTGCTGTTTACCATGCACCACATCATCTCCGATGGCTGGTCTATGGAGGTGCTGCTGCGGGAGCTGGGCACCCTCTACCGCGCCCACCTCACCGGGGCGACGCCCACCCTCCCCCCACTGCCCATTCAATACGGCGATTTTGCCATCTGGCAGCGGCAGTGGCTGCAGGGAGAGGTGCTAGCGCGGCAGTTAGGCTACTGGCGCGAGCAGCTGGGGGGGACGCTGCCGGTGCTGCAGCTACAGGCGGACTTTCCGCGGGCGCGGGTGCAGACCTTTCGCGGGGCGGTAGAGTCGTTTTCGCTGTCGCCGGAGCTGAGCGATCGCCTCAAGGCGATTGGGCAAGGGCAGGGAGCCACCCTGTTCGTTACCCTGCTGGCCGCCTTCAAGGTGCTGCTGTTTCGCTACACCGGGCAGCGGGATTTGCTGGTGGGTACCCCCGTCGCCAACCGCAGTCGGGCTGAGGTGGAGGGGTTGATTGGCTTTTTCGTCAATACCCTGGTGCTGCGATCGCGCCTTTCCCCCGGCGCTTCTTTTATTAAGGTCCTAGAACAGCTTAGGGAAACGACCTACACAGCCTACGGGCACCAAGACCTGCCCTTTGAGCGCCTAGTAGAAGCCCTCAACCCCGAGCGCGACCTCAGCTACAACCCCCTATTTCAGGTGAAGTTTCGGTTAGAGAACGCGCCACAGCAGGCCATCTCCCTCCCCGGCCTCACCCTGAAGCCCATCCCCCAACCCTTCTCCACCGCCAAGCTAGACCTCAGCGTCGACCTCTACGAGACGGCTGACGGGATTGTGGGTGGCTTTGAGTACAACCGAGATTTATTTGAGGTGGACACCGTTCGCCGCATGGTGGAGCATTTTCAGATTCTGCTGGCGGGCATTGCTGCTGCCCCCCGCAGGCCGGTATCTGAGCTGCCCCTGCTGAGCGCCGCCGAGCGCCACCAGCAGCTGGTGGACTGGAACCACACCCAGACCCCCTACGCCAGCGATCGCTGCTTCCATCAGCTCTTTGAGGCCCAGGCGGCGCGCACCCCGGAGGCGATCGCCCTGGTGTTCGACGCCCCCGACGGGCCACAGCAGCTCACCTACGCTGAGCTCAACCGCCGCAGCAACCAGGTGGGCCGCCGCCTGCGGGAGCTGGGGGTGGGGCCGGAGGTGATTGTGGGCATTTGTCTGGGGCGATCGCTGGAGATGATTGTGGCGATGCTGGCGGTACTGAAGGCGGGCGGGGCCTATCTACCCCTGGATCCGGACTACCCGCCGGAGCGGCTGGCCTTTATGCTGCAGGACGCCCAGGCATCGGTGCTGATTACCACTAGCGCCCTGTCCCATAGCCTGGCTGAAAATTTGGCTGAATTTGGGGAAGCCATTCCCCAGCGCCTGCTGCTGGACGCCGACTGGCCTGCACAGTTGCCGGATGCTAACCGCGACGCCAATCTTAATATCAGCGTTACCCCCGACCACCTCGCCTACCTAATTTACACCTCCGGCTCCACCGGCACCCCCAAAGGCGTGCTCATCCCCCATGGCGGCTTGGTTAACCTCACCGAAGATAAAATCCGCGTCTGCGATGTGCGTCCCGGCGACTGCGTCCTGCAGTTCTTCTCCTTCAGCTTCGACGCCTCCATCCCCGAAATCATCATGGCCCTGGCCACCGGGGCGCGGCTGCTGCTCGCCCCCGCCGAAGCGCTGCTGCCCGGTCCGGGGCTAGCGGACCTGCTGCGCCGCCACCGGGTTACCCACATCACCATCACCCCCTCGGCTCTGGTGAGCGTCCCCTACAGCGATTTTCCGGACTTGCGCATGGTGCTGGTGGGCGGGGAAGCGCCCTCGGCGGAGCTAATCGAAACCTGGGGCCAGGGCCGCCGGTTTATCAACGCCTATGGCCCCACGGAGACGACGGTTAACGCCAGTATGGTGCCCTGCGGCGGGGAACAGCCGCTGCAGCCTACGCTGCGGCCCAGCGCCAATAAGCAGCTCTACGTGCTGGACGAGCAGCTCCAGCTTTTGCCGGTGGGGGCGGTGGGGGAGCTGCACATTGGCGGGGTGGGGCTGGCGCGGGGCTATCGGAACCGGCCTGATTTGACGGCGGAACGATTCATCCCCAATCCATTTTCCGCCAATGTACGGGCGCGTGGCCGCGCGCCCCAACCGCCCCCAAAATCGCCCCGCCTATACAAATCCGGCGATTTGGCCTGCCATTTGCCCGACGGGCGCATCCGGTTGCTGGGCCGCATCGACGACCAGGCCAAAATTCGCGGCTTCCGGGTAGAGCCTCGCGAAATCGAAAGCCGCCTCAACCAGCACCCCGACGTCAAGGCCAGCGTCGTCACGGTGCGGGAAGATTTGCCCGGCGATAAGCGGCTGGTGGCCTACGTGGTCTCCACCGCCACCGCCGCCGACCTGCGGCAGTTCCTGGCCGAAGCCCTGCCCCACTACCTGGTGCCGTCGGCCTTTGTGCCCCTAGACGCCCTGCCCCTCACCCCCAACGGCAAGGTAGACCTGCGATCGCTCCCAGCCCCCCAGCTAGAGTCAGCCCGCTACATCGCCCCCCGTGACGAGATGGAAACGGCCCTAACGGAGATCTTCGCCCAGGTGCTGGGAGTGGACCGGGTGGGGGCGCAGGACGACTTCTTTGAGCTGGGGGGCCACTCCCTGCTGGCGACCCAGCTGGTGGCCAAAATTCTCAAGGGGTTTGACGTGGAGGTGACGGTGATTGACCTGTTTGAGGCTACCACCGTTGCCCAGCTAGCCCAGCGCATTCGGCAAAAGCAGATGGTGGCGCAGATTCAGACGCGCCCTGAGGACGACAGCGATCGGGAGGAATTTGCGTTATGAAGACGGCCTACCTAAAGCCCAACGCGATCGCCGAGCCCCTAATCAGCCAGTGGTACGCCTGGAGCTACTTGATTCCCCCGGCCACCGCCGCCCGCTATCTGACCCAATCCCAGATTCCCATCTTGGAGTCCTTTGTCGCCGCGCCCCAGGCCCACGTCTCGGCCCTCAAAGACCCGGCCATGCTGGGGGGACCGTTCCTCCACTACGGCCCGGAGCGGCTGCCCGATGTTCAGGCACTGCTGGATCAGACAAAGGCAGAGCAGGGGCGACTGCTGGCCCTGAGCGAGGCGATCGCTGCCCTAGAAGCGCTGCTGGCAGCTCATCCCCCCGGCGAATCCCTAGAGCCGCTCTACGCCCAGGTGCCGGAAGCGCTGCGGGGCTTTGTGGAGCTGGTGTACGATGCCCAGCATCGGGGGTCGATTCGCTTTATCGAAGGGCTGCTGTACCGCAGCGAATACTACGACCCCGCCCGCCAGAGCGTCAACCTCCAGATTGTCAACGGTGACAGCCGCTCTTTTGTGCTCAGCACGCCCCGCCTGCCTGGCGACAGCCTCCAGGTGCAGCGCCCCTTCAGCGATCGCGCCTGGGACCGCCTGTTTGCGATGCGCCATACCCCCGACTCGGCGAGTCAGGTGGCCGCTGCTCTGGGCCTAGACCCTGATGCTTGCTTCGCCGACCTGTTCACCCAGACCCCACCCCGCACCGCGCCCCCCTACCGCGGCGACGGGGTGCGCATCCGCTACTTCGGTCACGCCTGCGTGCTGATCGAGACCAGCCAGGTCTCCATCCTCATCGACCCGCTAGTCAGCTACGAGCAGACGGGCGAGACCCCCGGCCTGCCCCGCTACAGCTACGCCGACCTGCCCCCCACCATCGACTACGCCCTGATTACCCACAACCATCAGGACCACGTCATGCTGGAGACCCTGCTGCAGCTCCGCCACAAGATCCGTCATCTGGTGGTGCCCCAAGGCCAAAACGGCAGCCTCCTCGACCCTTCTCTGAAGCAGGCCCTGCAGCAAATCGGCTTTGACCAAGTGCAGACCATCAGCGAGCTAGAGAGCCTGCCCCTCCCCGATGGCGAAATCGTCAGCATCCCGGTGCTGGGGGAGCATGGCGACCTAAATATCGCTACCAAAACCGCCTACTGGGTGACGGTCAAAGGCCGCAGCGTCCTCTGCGCCGCCGACTCCAACAACCTGGACTCTCGGCTGTACAAGCACATCCGCCACCTGCGGGGCAAGCTGGACCTGCTGTTCATCGGCATGGAGTGCGACGGCGCCCCCTACACCTGGGCCTACGGCCCCCTGCTCCCCCAGCCGGTCCCCCGCCAGATGGCCCAAACCCGTCGCCTCGATGGCTCTAACGCCGAGCGGGCGATCGCTCTGGTCTCCCAGCTGCAGCCCCAGCAGGTGTACGTCTACGCCATGGGCCAGGAGCCCTGGCTCACCTTCATCACCTCGATTCAGTACACCGAATCCTCCAAGCCCATCCAGGAATCCAACCGGCTGGTGGCCCACTGCCGCCAGCGGGGTATCCAGAGCGATCGCCTGCTGGGCTGCAAGATCATCGAGCTGACGGCAGCCACGACACAAGCACCACCGTCAGGGCGCATTCCCGTCAAGGCAGTCCGACCTATGGATAGCGCAGACCAACCACCAGCAGCCCAGGCAGCGCAACCCCCCATAGAACGCCAGCCCCATAGGAGCCAAATGACGCCCCCCCCAGCCCCCCATCTCCCCACCCCCGTCGAAACCCTCCTACAAACCCTGCACCGCCTCGACATCCGCCTGTGGCTCGACGGCGACAGCCTGCGCTGCAACGTCCCCAAGGGTGCCATGACCGCCGAAATTAAGCAGCAGCTCCAGCAGCACAAGCCAGAGCTGATCGCGCTGCTCAAGGGCGAGGCGGTGGAGCCGCCAGCATCTGAAGCATCGCAGCCGGGTGACTGGGCGCAGGATCGGGGGCTGCCCGAAGAGATTCAGCCCCAGGGAATGCCGATATCAGGACCACCCCAGCGAATTCTTTTGACCGGCGCCACGGGCTTTCTGGGAGCGTTTTTGCTGCAGTCGCTGCTGCGGCAAACGGAGGCAGCGGTGGTGTGCCTGGTGCGCGCCGAATCTGAGGCGATTGGACGGCGGCGGCTGGAAGCGACCCTGCGCGATTACGGCATCTGGCAAGAGGAGTTTAGCCCCCGGATTACGGTACTGCCGGGAGACCTGGCTCAGCCCAATCTGGGCCTCTCTGACGCCGACTTTGCCGCCCTCGCCCAGGGCATCGACGCCGTATACCACAACGGCGCTTGGGTGCACCACGTCTCTCCCTACAGCCTGCTGCGGCCCGTCAATGTCCTCGGCACCCAGACCATTCTGCGGCTGGCCTGTCATGACCAGCCCAAGCCGCTGCACTTCACCTCCACCCTCAGCGTTTTGCCCCCGACTCCGCTGCTGGGTCAGTCAAAGATCTACGAAGGCGACCCGCTGGCCCAGTATCCCGCCCCCGCCGGAGGCTACAACCGCACCAAGTGGGTGGCAGAGCAGCTGGTGGCCGAGGCGGGCCGTCGGGGTTTGCCCGTCACCATCTATCGCCCCGGCCCCGTGTCCGGCCACAGCCAAACCGGCGCGTTTAACGCCAACGACTTCCTCTATCGCCTAATGCAGGGCTACGTGGAGCTGGGCATTGCCCCCGAAGGGGAGATGCCGCTGGACATTTTGCCGGTGGACTACGTGGCCCAGGCGATGGTGTACCTCTCCCGTCAGCCCAGCGCTGCAGGCCAGGTCTTTCACCTCATCCACCCCCAGCCCGCCTCTTCTGACCTGCTGTTCAGCGTCTGCCGCGATGCCGGGTTCCCGGTGCAGCGGGTGCCCTACCCCCAATGGCACGCCCAGCTAATGGCGATCGCCCAGGGCCAAAGCGACCACCCCCTCTACCCGCTGGTGTCGCTGTTCTCCGCCCGCCGGGGCGATCGCGCTGAGGATCCAGGTGGGCTTGAGGTGCCCTTTGACTGCCGCAACGCCCAGGCTGGGCTGGCCGACGCCCCCTTCGACCTGCCGCCCCTGAACCGGACATTATTTTCCACCTATCTGGATGCCCTGATTCAATCGGGGGCGATCGCGGCTCCGGCCCTGCCTTGATTTTGATACCCCACCGATCCCTATGACCACTACCCCGCGCTACACCGACTACGACACCTGGGCCTGGCTCTACAACGAAACCATGGGACCAGACTACGGCAAAGCCCAGCTCGCCCTGCTGCGGCGCGTCCTGCTGCCGCAGATTCCCCAGGGTGCGGCCATCCTCGACCTTTGCTGCGGCACCGGCCAGCTCATGCGGCCTCTGCTAGAGGCGGGCTACTCAGTGACCGGGCTAGATGGCTCAGAGGCCATGCTCACCTACGCCCGGCAAAACGCCCCTGGGGGAGACTTCCTGCTAGAGGACGCCCGCAAGTTTCACCTGCCGCAGCGCTTCTCGGGAGCTTTCTCCACCAGCGCTTCTCTTAACCACATCATGACCCTAGCGGACCTGACCCAGGTTTTCCGCAACGTCCACCAGGCCCTGCAGCCGGGGGGCTTGTTTGTCTTCGACCTCAACCACCCTCAGCAGATGCAAAAGTGGTGGCGGGGCAGGCTTGTGGAAGGGGAGGTCGGCCCCCGCTACGCTTGGCGGCTCACCCCGGAGTATGACCCAGAGGCCGCCGAGGGGGCATTCCACGTCGAGATCTTTCAGGCCCAGGCCCCCGATTCTTCCATAGAGCGGCTCGCCCGGCCCCTCAAGCAGCTCCTCTCTCGGATTTTGAGCCTGCGCCGCCTCACCGGCCTGCGGCTGCGGCTGCTGTCCCGCTTCGAGCAGTTAGAGCCCCGCTGGCAGCGATCGCACCTCACCTACCGGGTTAAGGGCCACGGGCTATCCGAGGTGCAGGCAGCCCTGGAAACCGTCGGCTTTACCGACATCGCCTTGCAGACCATCGACGGCCAGCCCACCATCGACGCCAACCATTCCGCCCACTTCATCTGCCGCAAACCCAATTAATTCATCCCGTACGGGCGGGTTTAGCGACTCCGTTATTCAAAGACCAATACCTCGCCGCAAAAACCTGCCCCTACCCCATTCACCATGACCACCACCCAAACCACCCCAAAACCCCACCTCCAAACCCTAATCGACACCTACACCCGCCGCACCCCCACCTCCAAGCAAATTGCGGCTGACAACCGGGCCATCCTGGCCGACAAAACCGCCATCGGCTACGCCTTCTCCCCCGATATCAAAGAGATGTGCTACCCCATCGTCGCCACCCGCTCCCAGGGCTCCCGGCTGTGGGATGTGGACGACAACGAATACATCGACATCCTCATGGGGCTGGGCACCAACCTGTTCGGCCACAATCCCCCCTTCATCAAAGCCGCGATCGCTGAGCAGCTAAACAGCGGCATCCAGATTGGCCCCCAGTCCCCCATTGTGGGAGACGTCGCGCGGCTGGCCAGCGAGCTGACCGGCCTGGAGCGGGTCACCTTTAGCAACACCGGCACCGAAGCGGTGATGACGGCGGTGAGAATCGCGCGGACGGCCACCCGCCGCACCAAGGTAGCGGTGTTCACCAACAGCTACCACGGCCACTTTGACGCCGCCCTAATGCGCGCACCGCTGACGGAATACGCCCGCAAGAAGGCGGTGCGGCGGCTGAGCCAGAGCCCGCTGGGGTTTGTCGGCAAGCTGCTGGAAGGGGTGCTGGATACGCGGGCCGTCCCGGCAGCGGCGGGGGTGCCTCGGGCGATCGCCAAAGACGTAGTGGTGCTAGAGTACGGCAACCCCAAATCCTTGGACGTAATTCGCGCCCAGGGCCGCCAGCTCGCCGCCGTGCTGGTGGAGCCGGTGCAGAGCCGCTGCCCAGAGCTACAGCCCGGAGAGTTCCTGCAGTCACTGCGGCAGGTGACCCAGGCTGCTGGGGTTGCCCTGATCTTCGATGAGATGGTCACCGGGTTCCGGGTCCATCCCGGCGGGGCGCAGGCCTACTTTGATATCAAGGCCGATATGGCCACCTACAGCAAGGTAGCTGGGGGCGGGCTGCCTCTGTCCATCATCGCGGGCCGGGCCAAGTTCATGGACCACATCGACGGCGGCCCCTGGCGGTTTGGCGATGACTCCGCGCCCCAGGTGCCCACCACCTTTTTCGCGGGCACCTTCTGTAAGCACCCCCTAGCCCTAGCCGCCGCCCGCGCCGCCCTCCAGCATCTTAAAGATGAGGGGCCGGCCCTGCAGGAAGCCCTTAACCAGCGCACCGCTGACCTGGTGTCCCGGCTCAACGCCTTCACCACCGCCAAAGATATGCCGGTGCGGTTCACCCACTTCGGCTCCTTCTTCGCCGTTGCCCTCACCCAGAGCCAGCTCTCCCCCCAAGCCACCAATCTCTTGTCCTACCACCTGCTCAACCAGGGCATCCACCTGCGGGGCGGCGATCGCGGCGGCTTCCTTTCCACAGCCCACAGCCCAGAGGACATTGAGGCGATCGCCGCGGCCTTTGAGCAGAGCTTGAGCGCCCTTCAGGATGCAGATTTGTTGACTTAGCCCGATTTATTACCCAGAACTAATACCACAAGCTAATACCATGACCCAAGCGAATGAACTCACCTACCGCGTCGTCATCAGCGATGAAGAGCGCTATTCCATCTGGCCCGAGCACAAGGACATCCCCTGGGGCTGGCGCGCCGACACCAAGAGCGGCACCAAGCAAGAGTGCCTTGACTACATCAAAGCGGTGTGGACCGACATGCGCCCCCTGAGCCTGCGGAAAAAAATGGCGGCTGAGGCGGGTTCAGAAGAATCGGCATGACGCCACTGACGCCACGAACTGCTAGTGAATGATCTATGGAGGATTCCTTTCTAAGGCTGCTGACGCCCTGGAAGCTGCCCCTCAGTCAGCAGCTCGACCCGGCTGAAAAGCGGCGCGTGGAGCTCGCCCTGCGGCAGCTCCTCCAGGCGTTGGAGCTGTCGCCAGAAGCGGCGCTGATGAGGATTGACGAGGCGATCGCCCAGTTGGGTGAGGTGAAGACTCAGCCAGCAGACATAAGCCGCACCAAGACGGCCCTGCGAGATTGGGAAGTGGAGGACTACGATCGCTACTTCCAGCTCCACCACGTCCAGACTCAACAGTCAGCCGCGTGTCTGGTACAAGGGCTGCTGGTAACCTGCCGCAGGTTCGTGGATATTTGTTGCCAGGCCCCTCACTTAGCCCCACAGGATGTGCAGCGGCAACAGCAGGGCTTTGCCAGCTACGCTCGCTTATTAATGAGAACCTTTAGCATTAACGACGCAGAAACGCTATGACGAGTACCCAAGCCCAAGCTATCTGGCGCGGCTTCCACTGGGCCTTTTTTATCAACGTGCAGGGCCTAATTGTCTGCCTGCAGCGATTTGAGGCGCAGCTTGCTCTAGGTCAATTTGACGAGGCCGAAGTTGAGCTGAAAACCGCGACGGATCTGCTGCTGGCTTCGGGGGCGGCGATGGAGCTGGCCGGCAGCTTTAGCCGCCAGGACTACGAAGAAACGGTACGCCCTTCCATGACGCCGCCCCAGGTGCAGGCGAAGAACTTTAGCGGGCTGATGTCGTGGGAGCATGCGGCTTTGATGCAGCTCTGGAAGCGGCTGAAGCCGGCGTTTGAGTCACTGCCAGCGTCGCTGCAAGGTCAGCATCGGGAGTTTGTGACAGCTTATGGGTCGCTGGCGAAGGCGCATCGGGCGGTGTGCGAACGGTTTGGGGGCAATGATGGTGGGAGTTTGCGGTTTGGCGGGGGGAGTGCGGTGGAGACGCTGGACCGGTTTCGGGATCATCGGCTGGGGTTAATTGAGCCTAGAGAAGAGTAGGCACGTCGTGAGTCAGACCGCTACTTACTCTACCGCTGGCAATTTGCTAACCTACTAACCATGGCTATTTCAGAGTATCCCAACTTGGGCGCTGCCATTCGCGGCACGTGCGAAGCCTGGTGCCATGTCCAGGGCTACAGCGACCCGTTTTGTCGCAACGGCGAGTGGTGGGCTTTCCCGCCCGGTGGCGTCATGCCTGTTCAAATCAAGACCGTCATGGACCCGCGGTGCCACCACCCCGTCAAAATTGGCCCATTGAGCCTAGCCCTTTCCCCAGATGGCTCCGTGCTGTAGCGCTCTCGAGTGATTTGATAAGAGGAGGAGCGCTACCATAGGTGAAGCTCAATCGGAGACTAGCGCAAAATGGTTCAAACGCCAGCAAAGCCAGTAACCTTAGAAGCCTTCTTGGATCTGCCAGAGACCAAACCTGCCAGTGAGTACGTTGATGGCTGTATTTTTCAAAAACCCATGCCCCAGGGAAAGCACAGCAGACTGCAATTAGACTTTACGACGGCGATTAATTCAGCTGTCAGGTCGGAGAAAGTAGCCTGCGCCTTCCCCGAGCTTCGCTGCACATTCGGTGGCAGCTCCATTATTCCAGATATTGCCGTTTTTACCTGGGCGCGAATCCCCACGGATGAAAACGGGGAAATTGCCAACGTGTTTTCGCTAGCTCCAGATTGGACCATTGAGATTCTTTCGCCCGGACAGCGACAGACGCGGGTGACAAAGAATATTCTTCACTGCCTCAAGCATGGCGCTCAGATGGGATGGCTAATTGACCCAGAAGATAGAGCGGTACTGGTCTACCAGCCTAAGCAGGAAGTGGAGATATTGGACGAGCTAGAAGCTGTTTTGCCCCTGCCGGCCTTTATGGGTAAGATGACTTACCCTGTAAAGGAGTTATTTGGGCTGCTGCAGCTGTAGCACTGCATGTGAATGGCTAAAATCGTTCTCACTACCCTCCTTGCCGCCTTACCCCCATTCCCAATAGCATCGCTGCCACCGCCGCCGTCCCCACACTTAGATAAAATGGGGCCGCCGCCGAAACTTGCGTATACAGCCACCCTGCGATCAGGCTCGCCGGTAGCGCTACCAGCCCTGCCACCATATAAAATGTGCCGATTTCCGCCCCGCGCCGCTGCGGATGCACTAAATCTGCCACAAACGCCTTCTGGGAGCCCCGGGTCAGGGTGGAATAGAGGCCGTAGGCTACAAACAAAGGCCACACCGCAGCAGCGCTCTGGGCTGTGGCAAAGCCCAGGTACACTCCTGCAAACACCAGATAGCCGCTGATCAGCAGCGCTCGCCGCCCGATGCGATCTGAGAGGCGCCCCGCCGCAAAGCCCAGCAGCACCTCCACCAGGTTAAATAGCGCATACAGCAGCAGCACCTGCCCGCCCGCCACGCCCAAATCCTGGGCCCGCAGCAGCAAAAATGCATCAGAGGAGTTGCCCAGCCCAAATAGACAGACCACTAGCAAATAGCGCCGGTAGGCTGGACTCAGGCCCCGCAGCGTAAACTGAGGCCATTGTCGGGGTTGGCGCTGCCGCCGGTCTTCGGGCCGAGGCTCCTTCACCAGTATGGCCAGCAGCAGTACCCCCACCAGCGCCGGTAAAAAGGCGATCGCAAACACCCCCCGGTAGCTGCCGATAGCCTGCAGTAGCGCAAATCCCAGCAGCGGCCCCACCACCTCACCAATGGTTTCTAGACTGTGATGTAGCCCAAACGCTTGCCCGCGCTGGTGAGGGGCGCAGTTTTCTACAATCAGCGCGTCTCGGGGCGCGGCCCGCAGCCCCTTGCCCACCCGGTCCACCAGCCGCGCCCCCAGCACGTGGCCCCAGGTGGCGGCGATCGCCAAAACCAGCTTAGATAAGCTGCCTAACCCATACCCTGCGACGGCGAGTGGCTTCCGCCGTCCAAGGCGATCCGAGAGCCAGCCCGAATAAAATTTGAGCAGGCTGGCGCTGCTTTCAGCAATGCCCTCGATGACGCCCACGGTCCAAGGGGGGGCACCCAGGGTGGCGGTCAAAAAGATAGGCGTGATGGGGTACACCATCTTGGTGGCGAGGTCGCTGCAGAGGCTGACTAGGCCGAGGGCCGCGACGGTGCGGTTCGCTGGCGGTTTGAGCGCAGATTTTGACATAGGGACTCCTGATAGCTGGCATTTTCAAGGGACACGGCGGTGCTACGTCCCTACGATCTGACCCGTCTAATGCTGCAAATTCGGACCTTGATTCGTCACTGTCAAATCGGTCACCCGGTACTGCTTCACCGGATACATGGGCTGGTCTTCGCCCGACTTGAGCTGGCTCAAAACCTGATGGCTGACCTCAACCCTGGCGGCATCGGTGCCAAGGTGTCCCTTGTCGGGGTGGCTATATTGCATCTCTACCCGCGCCCAGGTCAGCTTTTGCTCCAGCTTCTTTAACAGCACCTGCGCCCGGATGGTGGGAATCCAGGGCAGAATCCAGCGCAGCAGCCGGTGGGTTAGCTTGCCGGGATCTTTCGCCACAACCCGCGCCGATTTCCGGTACTCCGACCACCGCCAGCCCTCCCGCATCCACAGCTCCCGCTCTAGAACCTGTGCCCAAGGGGCGCACCCGCCCCAGCCTCGATAGAACGGTCGCAGTTGGGCCACCTCGCCCCGCTGGTGAATCAGGGCATCCAGCACCTCTGGCTCTAGATAGCCCCAGAAGCGCCCTGACGGAAAATCAGCTAAGGTGGGCGCAAACTGATGGCCGCCGAAGTGGGAAGTCTGCCAAACCCGCAGCTGGTCTGAGCCGTAGTCCTGGCGCAGCCGCTTGTATAGCGGTGTGCCAAAGCGACCGCAGGCTACATCGTAGTGGGTGTGAGTGCAGACGAGAAGATCTCGCGTGGGAGCGTCTTGGCGGTAGCGGTCAAAGCGAGGGAGCTGCTGGGGCTGCAGCAGCAGCGCCTGGGCTAGGGCAGCGACCTGGGCCGTGGGCAGGCAGTAGGCGACGGCGGTAAACTGCGTGAAAGGCTGGTCGGGGCGCTGGTAAGAGAGCGCCCAGGTGTGGCCGGGGCGGGAGTAGTCAGCGTCAGGGGCGATCGCCCCCACCATGGAGTTCAGCCACAGCTTGGGCCGATGGCGAATCTGCTCAAAGACAGGCAGCAGCGCCGCTAGCTGCGGCTTATCGTTCCAGATTCCTTTACTCCAGGGGCGGGGCACCTCGATAAACAGCCACCGATGGGCAGTTCCGGCTGACCCAATGGGGTCTACCCCCGCCGCCTTTGTCGCGACGGAGCAGTAGCGGCAGCTTTCGTCTGTAATCACGGAATCTTTTAGCCTCTTGATGTCAGGGCTTTGCCATAGGTTGAAAAGTTGCTTTGCAGCGATGTTGCACGGCTGCCTATGGCCACAGTATAGCCACGCTGCTGTAGGAAATATCCTGATGCATTAGGACATTTGCACGCACAGTTGCCTAAGAAAACTCAAGGCCCTCAGCCAATCGCATTGCTGTGAGCAACTGCGCCAACGCAATATTACTACGCTTGAAGCGGCTGTACATTCCAATAGAGATGCGAGAGGATATTGAAATGTAGCGCGTGCGCGGGGTCAGCGCCATGGCAAAGCCAGCAAAATCTGAAACCGTTCCCAAGGCGATGCAGGAGAAATTCGACAGCATCACCGCCATCACGAATGAGTTTGCCCAGCAGCACCTCAACGAAGACTACGCAACGCTCATCCGCCAGGCAGCGGCAGCCCTCTGCCGCAAGCGGCCTTCCCCCCTGGCATCGGGGCGGGCCAAAAGCTGGGCCTGTGGCATCACCCACGCCATCGGCATGGTGAACTTTCTGTATGACCCATCGCAGGACCCCCATATCAGCGCGAGCGACCTGTACGCCGCATTTGGCGTCGGCGCTAGCACCGGCCAAGGCAAATCGAAGCAGGTGCGCGATACGCTAAAGACCCACCAGATGGACTCAAACTGGTCCATCCCCGCAATGATTGACAAAAATCCGCTGGTTTGGATGGTTCAAACCTCGAGCGGCATGATTATTGATGCTCGCTCCGCCCCGCCGGAGGTACAGATGCGCATGGCAGAGGCAGGCCTAATTCCCTACGCACCAGGGGCCGCGACGGCTTCAGGTCAAGACTCTAGCCAGGGCGCTAAATCATCTCGACAAGAAGCTGCTAAACCCGCTGGCCGGAGAGACTCTGACGCCCCGCCCCGCTCTCCCGACGCTCTCTACGTTCTTGATGCCAGCATCATAGACGGACCGCTTACAGAGGCGTTTTTAGAGGAGAATCCCCAAATTACGCGCACCGTTGAAATTAAAGGCAGCCAGAACTTGAAGGCGCTGCATCAGATTCTTTTCAAAGCCTTTGACCGCGAAGAGGAGCACCTGCACGAGTTTCAGGTGGGCGGGCGCGGTCCCCGCGATCCTAATGCGCGGCGGTACGGCATTAGCGCGTCGTTCGACGGTGACCTGGATGGGGATGTGGAAACGACAACGCTCAACAGCCTGAATCTTGCTGTAGGGGAGGTTTTTGGCTACTGGTTCGATTTTGGCGATGACTGGTGGCACATGATTGAGGTGAAAGAGATTCAGCCCAAGGCTGGAAAGGGCCGCTTCCCCAAAGTGACGCGCCGCGTCGGGGCCAGCCCGCCGCAGTACGCCGAGTTTTGAGATCCCGTAGGCCATAATACCAGTTCTTCACAGCTCAGCTCTTGCCCCAATGACGCCCTGGCTTTCCTGCCCTAAACCCAACCCCCAAGCCCGGCAGCGGCTCTTCTGCTTTCCCTATGCCGGGGGCTCGTCCCGCATCTATTGGGACTGGCCCCAGCAGCTTCCCCAGGTCGAGGTCTGCCTGATAGAGCTTCCTGGGCGGGGGCGGCGAATGGCCGACCCACCCATCACCCAGTTAAGCCAGCTCGTACCCCAGCTCAGCCAGGCCCTGCTGCCCTGGCTCGATCGCCCCTTTGCCTGCTTCGGCCATAGCTTGGGGGCGCTGATGGCCTTTGAGCTCAGCCACTGGCTAAGGCAGCATCAGCAGCCGATGCCAAATCACCTCTGGGTCTCCGCCGCCCGCGCCCCTCACCTTACCTCCCCCGACCCGCTCATCCACGGGCTGCCTAGAGCTGAGTTCATGGTGGAGCTAAGGCGCTACAACGGCACCCCCGCCGCCATCTTAGAGAACGTTGAGCTGATGGACCTGATGCTACCGACACTGCGGGCCGACTTTGCCCTGCTAGAGACCTACCGCTACCAAGCGCGATCGCCCTTGCCCTGCCCTGTAGCCGCCCTCTGGGGAAAAGCAGACGATATCGTCGCCCCAGAAGAAATCGAGCCTTGGCAGGTTCATACCCAAGGCGCATTTTCCCTGACCGCCATCCCCGGCGATCACTTTTTCATCCACCAGCCCCAGGCGCT
>JBCCAG010000630.1:0-2958 GCA_039814955.1 Cyanobacteria bacterium P01_A01_bin.135 | reverse complement strand
CCTGGCCCACCGGGACATGGGCTCGCGGCTGGTGAGCTTTTTGCTAATTCTTTGCCGGGACTTTGGGGTACCCTCCCAAGACGGCATCACGGTAGACCTAAAGCTCTCTCACCAGGCGATCGCTGAGGCCATTGGCTCTACCCGGGTCACCGTCACCCGCCTACTAGGGGATCTGCGCCAAGATGACATGATTTCCATCCACAAGAAAAAGATCACGGTGCACAATCCCGTTACCCTAAGCCAGCAGTTTACCTAGGTCGCTCGATACAGTAGTCGATGCTAGCGTTAAGTGCGGTAGGCTAAGCGTGTAACTCCACTCCTGCGCGATGACTAGCGGCTTCGTTCTGATTGCTGCCATTCTGATTTTGGGGGGGGTAATTGCCACCGCTGGCGATCGAATTGGGATGCGAGTGGGCAAAGCCCGCCTAAGTCTGTTCAATCTAAGGCCTCGGCAGACCGCAACCTTAATCACCATCTTGACCGGGGGCATCATTTCAGCCTCAACCTTAGGGCTGCTGTTTGCCATCAGCGAGCAGCTGCGCACCGGCGTCTTCGAGCTAGGAGAAATTCAAGATGAGCTGGATGACGCCAACAGCGACCTCGACCAGACCCGCCAAAATCTGCGCCAGAGCCGCCGCCAGAAGTCTCGGGTGGAGCGGGAGCTATCCCAGGCCCAGACCCAGCGTCAAGCCGCACAAGACCGGCTGCAGAGCATCAACCGCTCGTTGCAAAACGCCATTCGGCAGCGATCGCAGATTGAGCAGCAGCTAGAGACCACCCAGGAATCCCTGCAGCAGACCCAGGGTAATTTTCAGCAGGCCCAAGCGCAGCTACAGCAGACCCAGCAGAACTTTCAGCGGGCCCAGGACCGACTCCAGCAGGTGGCCAACCAGTCCGCCCAACTGCGGGGGGATGTGGCCCAGCTAGAAGAAGAGCGGGATGCCCTGGTGGCCCGCCAGCGGGAGCGAGAAACTCTGATTGCTGAATTGGACCAGGACCTGGCGCGGCGCGAAGGGCAGCTCCAGGCGTTAGCCCGCCAGCGGCAGGTGCTAGAGCGGCAGCGGAATGCGCTGGTGCAGGAAATCCAGGCGCTGCGGGAAGGGGATGTAGGGCTGTTTAATAACCAGCTGTTGGCGGCGGGGGTGCTGCAGGTGGATAACCCCACGGCGGCGCAGCAGGCCATTGACCAGATTCTGCGCCAGGCCAACCAGCGGGTGTTCCAGGCCCTGTTGCCCAGCGTTGAACCCCTAGAAGCCCAGATTATCCAGCTGAGGAGCGCTGAGGTGGGGGAGGTGATTGAGCGCATCAGCGATGACCAGCCCTACGTAATTCGGGTAGTCTCTGGGGGCAACTACCTGACGGGTGAGCCCTGTGTGATTTCGGGGCAGGCCTGTGTGGAGGTGTCCCTGAGCGCGGTGCCCAACGAGCTGGTGTTTCGGGCTGGGGAACCGATCACCTCTGTGAGCCTTGACCCCAACGAGACCAGCGAAGCCCAGCTGCTAGAGCGCCTGCAGCTGTTGATCGCCGCCTCGCAGCTGCGAGCCCGCCAAGCTGGGGTGTTGACTCGCAACGTAGAAATCACCGGGGGCGAATACGGCAATTTAGAAGCATTTTTGCGGGACCTGCAGGCGCTGCAGCAGTCTCAAACCGATGCCGTTGTGGTGCAGGCGGTCTCTGCCACTGATATTTACACCATCGGCCCCCTGGCTTTGGAATTCACCATAGAAGAGGATCAGCCCCTAGCAAGGCGGAACTCCCAATCTCGATGACAATAATTCTTGGCATAGACCCTGGACGGGACAAATGCGGCGTTGCGGTGGTACAGCAAGCGGCCGGGGGGACGGTGGTGCTGCACCACGATGTGGTTACCACGGAGCTATTGCTGAGCGCGATCGCCGCCCTATTGGTCAAGCATGACGTCACCCAACTGGTGCTCGGCGACCAAACCACCTCGGCGCAGTGGCAGGCCAAATTGGAAGATACTGTAAAGCTGCCCATCACCCTGGTGGATGAGCGCAACAGCACCCTGGAGGCCCGCGATCGCTATTGGGAGATGTATCCGGCCGCTGGGCTAGGGCGGTGGGTTCCCAAGGCGCTACGGTCGATTCCAGGGCCGGTAGATGGCATTGTGGCCATCCTGCTGGTGGAGCGCTACCTGGCTCAGCTAGGCCCGTAAATTAAAAGGCTGAAGACCGTAGGATTAGAGCGACCTTATCGCTATGATGAGAAGACCCCTTAGGACGCTGAACCGCAAGCCGCAGTCTAGAGCGGTTGAGGGCCGGTCCATCTGGCCTAATCCATCAGCCAACCTATGGTTATTCACATTAGTTCAATTAAATGAGCTAATTTAATAAAACTTTATTCTTGGCCATGGGTAGCTTATACTACCGAAGGATGTTAGCAGGAGAGAGTGTCGATGTCGGCGGCAGTTAAGCCCCTGACGGTGAGGAGTGGAATGGCCCCCAAGGAACTGCTTGGGCCGACGGACAAGTTTTTCAACCTCAACCTGATCATGTTTCTGACGGCGGTAGCCATGGCAGTCACCTCTGTCTTCGGCTACTGGCAGTGGGGCTTCCCTAAGTGGTCCTGCTTCGCGCTAAATGTGGTGGCGCTGCATTTGGTGGGCACGGTGATTCACGATGCCTCCCACAACGTCGCCCACCGCAACCGGATTATCAATTCGGCACTGGGGCACGGCAGCGCCCTAATGTTGGGGTTTGCCTTCCCGGTCTTCACGCGGGTGCATATGCAGCACCACGCCAACGTCAACGACCCCGAAAATGACCCGGATCACTTCGTGTCGACAGGAGGACCGCTGTGGATGATTGCGGCTCGCTTCTTCTACCACGAGATATTCTTCTTTAAACGGCGGCTGTGGCGCAAGTACGAGCTGCTGGAGTGGTTCCTCAGCCGGGCTGTGGTGGGCACGGTGGTTTATCTCGCCATCCAGTACGATTT
>JBCCAG010000883.1:0-1818 GCA_039814955.1 Cyanobacteria bacterium P01_A01_bin.135 | reverse complement strand
CCTACCCTCCTTAGTCAATAAACAACAGCAAGCGAATAGTGGAAATCGTATTACACAGCAGGCCGAACGGCATACGCTGAGGGGAATAGATGTAGGGTAGGGGCGATTGCGGCGGGGGATTGTGTCGGGGTTGACATCTGGGGAGACGTTCGGGCCCTCCTCCAGATAGATGTTTGGGTCACCCTATGAGTCAGGGCGGGAAGTTCCGTCTGCAGCCTTGGGGGCTAGCGCAAGGTGGATTGCCAAAGCCAGATGACGGCACAATAAATTTTCGTATCGCGATCGCGACAATTCGTAGCATTTGAGGCCCCTACCCCAACTGGGCAACGGTGCTAGGATGATCCACATGCTAGGGGTGCCTGAGTCAAACCAGGCTGAGAATTACACCCTTGGAACCTGAGACTGGCTAGTACCAGCGCAGGGAAGCTGTTCATCCATAGGACTACCACAATGCGTAACGATTGGGTCGCCAAGCGGCGGGGACAGGCCAATGTCTCCCAGATGCACTATGCCCGCCAGGGATTGATTACTGAAGAGATGCACTACGTTGCGCAGCGGGAGAACCTGCCGGTAGAGCTGATCCGCGATGAGGTAGCGCGGGGGCGGATGATCATCCCCGCCAACATCAACCACACCAACCTAGAGCCGATGGCCATTGGCATCGCCTCCCGCTGCAAGGTGAACGCCAACATCGGCGCTAGCCCTAACTCCTCGGATATGGCGGAAGAGGTGGCCAAGCTGGAGCTCGCCGTCAAGTACGGCGCCGACACGGTGATGGATTTGTCCACCGGCGGCGGCAACCTAGACGAAATTCGCACCGCCATCATCAACGCCTCTACGGTGCCCATTGGCACCGTGCCGGTGTACCAGGCCCTAGAGCGGGTGCACGGCAGCGTCGAGAACCTGACGGCGGACGACTTTCTGCACGTAATTGAGACCCACGCAAAGCAGGGTGTCGATTACCAGACCATTCACGCCGGGCTGCTGATTGAGCATCTCCCCTTGGTGCGCAGCCGAATCACCGGCATTGTCTCCCGGGGCGGCGGCATTTTGGCTAAGTGGATGCTGCACCACCACAAGCAGAACCCGCTGTACACCCACTTTGACGACATCATTGAAATCTTCAAGCGCTATGATGTGTCGTTTAGTTTGGGGGACTCCCTGCGCCCCGGCTGTCAGCACGACGCCTCTGACGAAGCGCAGCTAGCGGAGCTGAAGACCCTGGGCCAGCTCACCCGCCGCGCCTGGGAGCACGACGTGCAGGTGATGGTGGAAGGACCCGGCCACGTGCCCATGGACCAGATTGAGTTCAACGTCAAAAAGCAGATGGAGGAATGCTCAGAAGCCCCCTTCTATGTGCTGGGGCCCCTGGTCACCGACATCGCGCCGGGCTACGACCACATTACCTCCGCCATTGGGGCGGCGATCGCGGGGTGGCACGGCACCGCCATGCTCTGCTATGTGACACCGAAAGAGCACTTGGGCTTGCCTAACGCCGAAGACGTGCGGGAGGGCCTAATTGCCTACAAGATTGCCGCCCACGCCGCCGACATCGCCCGCCACCGCCACGGCGCGCGCGATCGCGATGACCAGCTCTCCGAGGCCCGCTACAACTTCGACTGGAACCGGCAGTTTGAGCTGTCGCTGGACCCAGAGCGGGCGCGGGAATACCACGATGAAACCCTGCCCGCCGACATCTATAAGACCGCTGAGTTCTGCTCCATGTGCGGACCCAAGTTCTGCCCCATGCAGACCAAGGTAGATGCCGATGCCCTGACGGAGCTGGAGAAGTATCTGGCCCAGGATACTGCTCACAAT
>JBCCAG010000053.1:0-11908 GCA_039814955.1 Cyanobacteria bacterium P01_A01_bin.135 | reverse complement strand
CGATCTATGCTTTTCCATCAAGGGGATCAAGCGCGCCGATGGCAGTATACCGGGCTTGCACTCGGAAACTTTAAATCGGAAGGCCGTGAACCCCACCTGGTTTTACCAGGTCGGAAGCTGAGGTAAGACGGCGCTGCGGTGGGCTACAGGTTTTTTTGACGGGCAGGGGGTCTGAGACCCCCTGCCCATTTCGCTTTAAAAGGTGCAGCCAGAGGGCAGGGGGTCTTGCTGCGCTAGGGCCGCGGCAAAGTCGGGGGCTAGGGTAACCGCTTCAAACTCAGCCCCGTCAGACACGGTGCCCTGCCGCGCCTCGGGACTATAGCCCGTATTATTCATATGGACGCGCACTGTGACCAAGTCGCCCGGCTGAACAGGAACAGGCCCTCCTGAGCGGGTAAACGGCTGCTCGTCTACGTGACTGTGGGCTAAAATTCGTCGGTAGAGCAGCTCCCCCGACTCACTCACTACTTCCCACCAGTCGGCGTACTGGTCACAGCCGGTTTCCTGACTACGTACCGTCACCGAAAACTGATAGCGGCCCGGCTCACCGCTGACGGAAACGTTTTCGACCGCAGCGATGTCTCCAGGAGCGATCGCTGTTTGCTCGGTTGCCGGGGCCGCTGCAGAGGACGGGTCCGGCGCAGATGTCTCACTGGATGACGAATTAGCATCGGTGGGACCACAGGCCAGCACAAGCAACCCGCTGAGCCCGACGGCGAGCGTTCTGATCGATAGTCGGCAACTCATAAGTCCTCCCTTGATAGCAGCGCAACCTGCCGCCGCCGGCTGATACAGTCTGATACCGTTCAGTGTAGCGCTCAAATAAGAAGTCCCTGAGAATTATGGACCTTTTGGTCAACAACTCGCTACGCTGAAGTTGTTCACGCCAAGAGGACACGCCCATGACCTTACAGCAACAGCTCGACCAAAAAGCCGCCGAATTTAGCGCGGCGGTTCCCCAAGATACACAAGACACGATGGCCAAAGCCGCCGAAGCGCTGGCTGGCTCTGGTATTGTCGACCAAGCCCTCAACGTGGGCGACTCGCTGCCCCCCTTCACGCTCCCCAACGCCACCGGCACCGCCGTCAACAGCCAGAACCTCCTGGAGCAGGGGCCGGTGGTAATCACCTTCTATCGCGGCGGCTGGTGCCCCTACTGCAATTTAGAGCTGCGAGCGCTGCAGCAGTCTCTGCCGGCCATCCAGCAGCAGGGGGCAACTTTGGTGGCCATCTCTCCCCAAACCCCGGATAACTCGCTGTCCACCGCAGAGAAAAACGAGCTGGCGTTCGAGGTGCTCAGCGATGTGGGTAATGCGGTGGCCCGGCAGTTTGGCCTCGTATTTCAACTGCCGGAGGCGCTGCGCCCGGTATACGAGAATTTTGGCATTGACCTGCCGGCCCACAATGGGGATGACGCTTTTGAGCTACCGCTAGCGGCGACCTACGTGGTTGCGCCCTCGGGCCAAGTGGTGGCAGCATTTGTCAGCGCAGACTACCGCCAGCGCATGGAGCCCAGCGAAATTGTGGCGGCGCTAGAGGCCCTGAAGATATCGGCTTAGCATCAGTCACCAGCGACAGCAGCTATGCCATAGCACCGCAGCAACGCGATACACTGCAAAGCAACGATCTCGCCGACGGGCACATGATTATTGCGATCGCGAGCTTTAAAGGCGGCGTGGGCAAAACGACGACGGCCATTCACCTAGCGGCCTACTTCCAGGCCCACGGCAATACCCTGCTGATTGACGCCGATCCCAACCGCTCGGCGTCCGACTGGGCCGCTCGGGGGGCGCTGCCGTTTCAAGTGGCGGACCCGCAGCAGCAGGCCACCGGCAGCTACGACCATATCGTCATCGATACCCAGGCCCGTCCGGTACTGGAAGAGCTAGCGGTGCTGGCAGACAGCTGCGAACTGCTGATTCTGCCCACCACCCCAGACCTGCTGTCGCTGGACGCCCTGGCCCTGACCATCGAGTACCTGCAGTCCATCGACGCCCACCGCTACCGGGTGCTGCTGACGGTGGTGCCCCCCAAGCCCAGCAAAGATGGGGAACAGGCCCAGCAAATGCTCGTCCAGGCCAACTTGCCGGTGTTTGCCACCCGCATCCGTCGCTACGCCGCCTACCGCAAAGCTGCCAACGAGGGCAAGCTAGTCACCAACGTGCGGGACCCGCGATCGCAGTTGGCCTGGGGGGACTACCAGCAGGTGGGGGATGAGCTGTGGCTAAAGCAATCGCCCCCGGGAACAGAGGATCTAGATGCCCAGCAGACTGACTAGGGTGCAGGCGATCGCCACGCCGATGAGGCTACCGGTGCCAAACCCCTTGGCGTACTCCTGCCAGCCCTGGCGAGTGGCCAAGGCCTGGGGCGGGTTAGGGGTGGTGATGGTTTTGCTAGGGGCCGGTGGGTTGCTGGCGGCGTAGAGCAGCAGCGTTGCGGTGAGAATGGCGGTAAGGCCGATGCTGGAAAACAGCCCGGCGACGTTGGCGATGCCGGTATCCCGCAGGGGGCCGAGCTTCGCAAAAGGGGTGTAGATAATTAGCCCGTGGGCAATGCCCACTTCGAGGCCCCGGCGGGTAACGGACAGCCCGTCGCGGTAGGCAGACAGGTTGCCAATCAAGGTTGTGGAAAACTGGGAGGCATTGACGGGGGTGGCCAGATTGCCGTTCATCGGCGATGCGGCGGGATTGACCACCTCTTGGTTGCGGGGGTCGCTGGGGCGATCGCTCGACTGATTAACTTTTTCGCTGATGGTCATAGGTGAGGAGTGAGTTGCGTCTAGTGCAACGGTACCGCCGCAGGGACAGCGGCATCATCTACCCTGGGCGAGGAAGCCGAGGACTTCGCGATTCCCCGAGCGATGAAGTCACATGACGCATACCCCTTCACAGGCGATGGTGACGGTGGAGTGTAGGGCCTTGGCAAAGGCAGCAGACCCCACCTATGACTTTTGATTCAGACTCTCTACGCCGGATAAATTCGCAGGCGGCGGTTGGGCTCTTCTCCAAAACTAGACGACTTGAGTCGGTAATGCTCCACTAATTCATGCTGCATCTTACGGATATTGGCAGAGCGGGGCAGCAGCTCCACCGGCTGGCCATTGGGAATCACCACCTGCTCCACCGCCAGGCGGGCTTCTTCTAGTGCCTCAATCTCGTCTTCGCCGCCGCTGCGGGAAAACAGATTGATATTGATCGGCTCTGCTGGGGAATCATCCAGGCGCAGCATTCGCCGCATCGCTCGAATGATCTGGGGAACACTGTTAGATTTGACGGTGTAGATCGGTGTCTGACGCACCTTGGCCAGGTGGCGGAGCTTGGAGTGATTTTTGATGTGGGAGCGCAGGGCCAGCACCACATCGGCCTGGTCCAGGTCTTTAGTCAGCACCAGGGGCATATTCAGAGTATGCATCACCTCCTCCAGATTCTGCCGGCTTACCCCGTAGGGATAAACATGCAGCGGCAAATCTTGGCCGTCTGGGCCAATGGGAGCCCCCCCTTCGAGCTCACTCTGCTCTAGAGAGGCGTTCAGCAGTTGGTCAAACTCCTGACGGTGACCAATGGTGGCGGGCAAGCTGTGGCGATCGCTAAAGGGTAGGGGCGTCATGCGTCCGGAACTGCGCCAGCCCGCTGGGCTGGAACGGCGATCGCGCTCACCAGAGCGATTCAGGGAGCGCGTTTTCCCCGGCTGGGCCTCTGCCAGCTCCTGAGTGATCTTCACCTTGCCGGAGTCCTCCACAGTGCGCACCTGGGGGTTAGGCAGCCGGTTGCGCAGCAGCAGGTCTACGGTGTCGGATACCGGCTCATGCACCACCCAGCGGTAGCGCTCCAGCATTTCAATGGCAATATCAAAGGTGGGGGGAGCCTTGCGCTCTAAGACGCTCTTCTGACTACCGCGTCGCCGGGCTTCGTCGTCCCCCAGAGTTACCGACTGGATGCCCCCCACCAAGTCAGAGAGGGTGGGGTTCTTGATCAGGTTTTCAATGCGGTTGCCGTGGGCCGTGCCCACCAGCTGTACCCCCCGCTCAGCGATGGTGCGCGCCGCCAGGGCCTCCAGCTCGGTGCCAATCTCATCGATGACAATCACCTCCGGCATATGGTTCTCCACCGCCTCAATCATCACCTGGTGCTGCAGCTCAGGCCGCGCCACCTGCATCCGCCGCGCCCGGCCAATGGCAGGGTGGGGAATATCCCCATCGCCGGCAATCTCATTAGAGGTGTCGATGATCACCACGCGCTTATCGAAGTCGTCCGCCAGCACCCGGGCAATCTCCCGCAGGGCCGTCGTCTTACCCACGCCGGGGCGGCCCAGCAGCAGCATGGACTGGCCGGTGCCCACCAAGTCACGAATCATGCCAATCGTGCCAAATACGGCACGGCCCACGCGGCAAGTGAGGCCAATGACCTCCCCGGCGCGGTTGCGCATGGCGCTGATGCGGTGCAGGGTGCGCTCGATGCCGGCGCGGTTATCGCCGCTAAACATGCCGATGCGCTCGGTGCAGTAGAGCAGGTCATCGCTTGAGATGGGAATCTCTGAAAGATACTCCGCGCCGTCAGCAAACCGGGCTTCGGGTCGTCGCCCTAGGTCTAGCACCACCTCGATCAGGCGATCGCGCTGGGGGTGTTGCTCAATGGTCTGACGGACGGACTGGGGCAGAACCGCTAGCAGCTGATCTAAGTCATCCGCTGCGACCTGCTCGATCACTTCAAGCTCGGGCTGCAGGCTCGGAGTAGGGTCGGGATTGGAGCCTTGGGGAAGAGCGTTACTGAGGAATGCCATATAAACTTCAACAGGGCCAAATACGACAGTGGCAGCGAGCCATGGGCGTCGCTGCTCTAAGATGTGGGAGCGGAATAGACCTCCAAGTGAGAGTTTTGGGTAGACGCAGCCGGTGCTTCGCCGGCCTTCACCTGAGAAACCAGTTGGCGGGCGATCGCCACCGCGGGCCACAGAAGCGCTGGGTAGGACTCCAGCGGGGCCGCAGGCGGCAGCCTTTCTAGCAGCGGCATGAGCTGGGCGCGGGCGTAGCTGCCGTAGGCAATCCCCGCCACTGGCAAGGCTAACCCCTGCCGGCGCAGCTGCGCCTGTCTACGGCGCAGGGCAGGAACGGTGTGCTGATTGGTGCCTCCGGCGAGCTGAATATGGCCCGGCAACCGGCTGGCCGCCACCGTTTCTGCTAGCCGTAAGGTAGCGTGGGTAGTGCCGCGCCCCAAGTCGCCACTCATAGGTCGCCCATCCACCTGCCATACCAGCGGGCAGGGCAGCGGAGCCATCAGCCGGTACAGGGTCTGCAGGTAGTCCACCACCCCTTCACCGGTGGGGCAGCTCACGGCCACCAGCTTCAAATGGGGGAGATGGGGGACAACGGCCTGCTGCCAGAGCGCCTGAAACTGATGGGCGTGGCCTACCTGAGTATGAATTTCGACGGCGTCAATGTCTGCCTCCAGCAGGGCAGCAATGTCTTGGGGGGCAGCCTGATAGGCGCGGGTCTCAATCCGCTCGTGAGGGCAGACCGGCTCGCAGCGCCCGCAGCCGTAGCAGCGCTCGGCAATCACGCCCGCCGCCAGGGAGCCACGGTTGCCAATTGTAAAATCGTTAGTGGCGGGAGCGATCGCCCCCGCCGGACAAATCATTTCGCAGGGCCGCGGGCAGTCGGTGGGGCAATGGCGCGGGTCAAAGCTAGCCTTACGGAAGTGGGGGTCGTCGCCGTCGTTAAGGCTGACCATCAGCCAGGGCAGCTGCGGCGCGTACCCCTGCTGCTGGGCCGCAGGCGCAAGCTGGGCGATCGCCGCCATGGCGCTGCGGGCCGCAGACACCACTGCCCTATCGGCAGCAACGTCTACGCAGTCGCCACCGGCCAATCCATAGACAAGGGCCAGACTCCTGACGGCAGGAAGGTGCTGAAAACTAGCGCCGCAAATGAGCTTAAACCAGCACTTCTGCTGAAGTGAGGCTATGGGATAAGTCACAGTAGTCACCCCTACATGCTACCCAGTTCTCGCCCGAAAAGCGAGAGTTCATCCCATAATTGCGTAGTGTTGGGGAGGTGCTCTTTACATTTAAGTGGTAACTCCGTAGGTCTACCGAACTACGAAGAGCGCTATATGTTGAGCTTGTTGCCGGTAACTGCGGAGAGGGGACGCTATATTAGCTGCCGCATACAACAGCCCCTATGACAGGGCGATCGCCACTGCCGCCAGTAGACCACCCACCCCGTAAAACACCATGACCACCTGCAGCTCACTCCACCCAGATAGCTCCAGATGGTGGTGCAGCGGGGCCATCTTAAACAGGCGCCTGCCCACTCCAGCTTCGTCCTTGGTGGCTTTGTAGTAGCCCACCTGCAGCAGCACAGACAGGGTTTCCGCGAGAAAAATGCCGCCGACCACCAGCAGCCCAAACAGGCTGTGGCCCAGCAGGCCCACCGCCGCCATGGCCCCGCCCAACGCCAGGGAGCCAGTGTCTCCCATAAACACCTGGGCCGGGTGGCGGTTGTAAGCCAAGTAGCCCAAGCAGGCCCCCGCCATGGCCAAGCAGAACAGGGCCAGATCGGGGTGGGGCTGAGCGACGATGCCCGCCAACCCCAAAAAAGCGATCGCCCCGGTGCCCCCCATCAGGCCATCCACGCCGTCAGTGAGGTTAGTGGCGTTGCTCTGGGCCACGGGCACAAACCCCGCCACTAGCCAAAATAGCCAGCCCAAGGGTAAAGCCACTCCCGGCAGAGCCACCGTGGTGATGCTCGCTGATTGGGTGAAGAACAGCCACAGGCAAAACAGCACCCCGACGACGAGCTGTAGACCCAGCTTGGTGCGGGGGGAGATGCCTTTGTTGGAGCGGCGGCGAATCACCTGCCAGTCGTCAATCCAGCCGATGGCGGCAAAGGCGAGGGTAACGGCGCTCGCGGCCCATACCGACCCGCTGGGGGCAGCTAGCAGCGCTACGGCAATTCCCACCGGCACAAAGAAGATGCCTCCCATGGTGGGGGTGCCTGCCTTAGCTAGGTGGGCCTGGGGGCCATCTTCTCGAATAAACTGTCCGGCCTTGAGGGCCCGCAGGGCCGGCACCGCCCAGTAGCCCAGCGCCACCGTCAGCCCAGCGCTAAGCAGCAGAGCCATGACAGCCGCTAGGCCCAGTGACGGCACCTGTAGACCCAGCCCTAGGCCAGAAGCAATAGCCGCTACCGCTAGCACCGCCGCCATCGCCGTCCCAGAAGGGGAGGCTACTGCTGTCGATTTTGTCGTTGCACCCACCTGGTTCTCCTCATCACACCTCAACACCGGTTCCCTAGGACTTAGCGTACGCTCAACCAGTTGGCAGCATAGCTTATCAAAGTTTAATCTGAATTTTATCTGGTTTTGCTGCAAATGCCGAAAACTGAGCGCTACCACTGAACATAAGTCGATAGGAGTGGCTAAGATCCCTGTTCTCCGCAGACTGCACCCTCCCTTTTCCCCACAGATAGTTCACAAACATTGGAATTTCTTGAAGCCTGGCGGCAGCTCCAGGTTAATTGAGTAGACTGTAAGCGACTCAACCCTGCTGCGTTCGACTCCATCTGGGGGTAGCCCTGTGGCTCTATTTCTCTGGCGCTGTGTGGCTCTATTTAGAAACGGACCTACCCAGCAATAGATCTACGCCAATAATGCAGCGTCACCGCAGAGCAGGCGTCTTTATATTTTTTCTGGTATTTTCAGACTATTACGGGAGCGACCTAGATGAATTCTCAACTGTGGCAGCGCTATCAAGACTGGCTGTACTACCACGACGGCCTAGATATGTATGTGGATATCAGCCGCATGCGGTTTTCAGAAGACCAAGTGGCTGCTTTGACGCCGGTTTTTGAGAGAGCATTCGACGCCATGGAAGCCCTAGAGGCGGGGGCGATCGCCAACCCCGACGAAGAGCGGATGGTGGGCCACTACTGGCTGCGTGCGCCAGAGCTAGCCCCCAGCGACGCCCTTAAGCAAGAGATTACCGGCACCCTAGAGCGGATCAAAACCTTCGCCGCCAAAGTCCACGCCGGGGAGATTCGCCCCCCCCAGGCGCAAAAATTCACCGACATCCTCTCCATCGGCATCGGGGGCTCGGCCCTTGGCCCAGAATTTGTCTCCGCGGCCCTAGCCGACATCACCCCCCCCTTACAGATCCACTTCATCGACAACACCGACCCCGCTGGGGTCAGCCGTACCCTAACGGAACTCAAAGACCGGCTCACCAGCACCCTGGTAATCACCATTTCCAAGTCGGGGGGCACCCCAGAAACCCGCAACGGCATGCTAGAGGCTAAGCGGGCCTACGAGGTGCGCAGCCTCAACTTTGCCCAGCACGCCGTCGCCGTCACCGGGGAGGGGAGCAAGCTAGACCAACAGGCCCAGCGCGAGGGATGGCTGGCCCGCTTCCCCATGCACGATTGGGTGGGGGGACGCACCTCGGAGATGTCGGCGGTGGGCCTTTTGCCCGCGGCCTTGCAGGGCATCGACATCCAGGCAATGCTGGATGGGGCAAAGGTGATGGATGAGGCCACCCGCGATCGCTCCATTAAAGGCAACCCAGCGGCGCTGCTGGCCTTAGCCTGGTACGTCTCCGGCCAGGGGAAAGGGGAAAAGGACATGGTGATTTTGCCCTACAAAGACAGCCTGCTGCTGTTTAGTCGCTATCTGCAGCAGCTAGTGATGGAATCACTGGGTAAGGAGACTGACCTAGATGGCAAGGTGGTGCACCAGGGCATCGCCGTCTACGGCAACAAAGGCTCCACCGACCAGCATGCCTACGTGCAGCAGCTGCGCGAGGGGGTGAATAACTTTTTTGTCACCTTTGTTGAGGTGCTGGAAGACGGGGTGGACAACCCCATTCAGGTAGAGCCGGGGGTGACCAGCGGCGACTATCTCTCTGGGCTGCTGCAGGGGACGCGGCAGGCGCTATACGAGAACGAGCGCGACTCCGTTACCGTCACCATTCCCCGGGTAACCCCCTATACCGTAGGAGCCCTGATTGCCCTATACGACAGGGCTGTGGGCTTCTACGCCTCTCTGGTGAATATCAACGCCTACCATCAGCCTGGCGTCGAAGCTGGGAAGAAGGCCGCCGCCTCGATTCTAGCCCTGCAGACCCAGATTCTCGAGGTGCTCAAGTCTGCACCGGGGGCCATCTCCCTCACTGACCTGGCCGCCAAGCTGGAGGCGAGCGATCGCATCGAAACCGTTTATAAGATCGTGCGCCACCTAGCCGCCAACGACCGCGGCGTTAGCCTCACCGGCCCTGCCTCTGATCTAGAGGCTCTGCAGATTAAGGGGTAGCCTATGTCTACTGGTCGCGACCATAGCACCACCGCTGCCGCGGATCGGATCCAACAGCTAGAGACCCGGGTGGCGGAGCTAGAGGCTGAAAATCAGCTGCTGCAGCATCAGGCAATTACAGATGAGCTGACCGGCACCTACAATCGCCGGGGGTTCACCATATCCCTTGACCAGGAGTGGCGCCGCTGCACCCGGCGACAGGAGCCCATGAGCCTAATTCTGATCGACATTGACCGCTTTAGGAGCTACAACCACCACAAAGGCCGGGCCGGCGGGGATATGCTGCTTCGCCACCTCGCCCAGGTGTTTATCGCCATTTCCCAGCGCGCTGGCGACAGCATTGCCCGCTACGGTGGCGATGGCTTCGCCTGTGTGCTGCCCAACACCGACCGGGAGGGGGCAGAAAGCCTCGCCTCGACTATGCGGGTGCAGGCCAACCACGCTGGCGTCTCTGTTTCGGGCGGCGTTGCCACCGCTGTGCCCACTCTGCACCAGTCTGCTGAGCAGCTGCTAGAGGTGGCGGAGATGGCGCTGCATAAGGCGAAACAGCAGGGCGGCAATCAGGTCGTTCCCCTAGTGGCGCAGGGCGAGGGCGAAGCTTGATAAGCGTCCCCCTCTAGAGCGGGGGACGCCAGAGGTATTGCTTGAAGCTGATCTTCCCTGCGGACGAAAACGTCACGCCCTCATCTTCGAGGAGCGATCGCTGCAGGTAGTCCCCCCCGCGCCGCAGCGCCGAGTAGGAGATCTCGCCTTTAGCGTTGACGACCCGGTGCCAGGGGATATCGGTATCGGGCCTGTCTACCCGGTGCAGGGCGTAGCCCACTAGGCGAGCCCGCCCAGGTAGCCCTGCCAAATCAGCCACCTGGCCGTAGGTGGCCACCTTGCCTAGGGGAATCTGTTGAACAACCTGGTAAATCGCGTCGTAGCTGGACATGGCGGGACAGCGCCTCAATCACCGTCATCCTCGATAGGATAGAACATACAGCATGCCGGTGGAGTACGGGAGGTGGGGCGCGCCCCACCTGCCAAATTCGTACCTCACGCCGTTGCAAATTGCTATCACGCACCCGTCCATTTGCGATATGTCTGTATCCGCGATTCAACCGCTACCGCAGCAGGTTGTCCATTTAATTGCTGCCGGGGAAGTCATCGATTCAACGGCTGCGGCGGTCCGGGAGCTGGCCGAAAACGCCATCGACGCAGGGGCTACCCGCCTCACCGTCACTGTAGATATGCACCGCTGGCTTATTCAGGTGGTGGACAACGGCTGCGGCCTCTCTAAAGCTGACCTCCAGCAGGCCGCCACCGCCAATAGCACCAGCAAAATCCGCCGCGCTGGGGACCTGCAGCGCATCTGCAGTCTAGGGTTCCGCGGTGAGGCGCTCCACAGCCTCGCCCAGCTGGCGGCCCTAGAAATCTGCAGCTATCAGCCGGGCGCCGACCAGGGCTGGCGACAGCAGTACGACAACCGCGGCCAGCCGACCCTCCTGGAGCCGGGGGCGATCGCCCCCGGCACGGTGGTCACGGTGCGGCACCTGTTTCAGCGGCTGCCCGCCCGCCGCCAGGCCCTCCCTACCGCGTCCCAGCAGCTGCGTCAGATTCAAACCACCATTTTCTCTCTAGCGCTCTGTCATCCCCAGTTAACTTGGCAGGTCAACCAGGGCCACCGACCCTGGTTCAAGCTCTACCCCGGCTCCCCGGCTCAGGTGTTGGGGCAGATGCTGCGGCTTCCCGTTACCGACCTGGTGGAGTACCGCTGGCCCGCGGCTAGCGCTAGCCCTCTCTCCGATACGCTGCCCGTATCCTCAGATACCTCCGGAGAGAGTCACCTGGTACTGGCCCTACCGGATCGCCGCCACCGCCACCGCCCCGACTGGGTCAGCATTGCCGTCAACGGGCGCATGGTCCAATGTCCGCCGCTGGAGCAGGCGGTTTTAGGGGCCTTTCACCGCACCCTGCCCCGGGGCCGCTACCCCATCTGCCTAGCCCATCTGCGGCTAGCACCGACCCTGGTGGACTGGAACCGCCACCCCGCCAAAAGTGAGATTCACCTGCAGCAGATGGACGACTGGCGGCAGCACATCAGAGCAGCGATCGCCACGGCACTGCGCCAGGGGATGGTTCAGGCAACAGATAGCCCCATGGAACGCACGGCGCCGCTGCTGTGGGTGGGGGAGGCGGGCGGCTCCTATGACACCCAGCCTGAGACCGGTGCTGACGTCCAGTCTGCAGATCTCTCCACCGAACCGGCGGCCCCGCCGCTGCTGCCCCTGACGGTGCTGGCTCAGGTGCATAACACCTACATTCTGACGGAGCACCCCAACGGCCTCTGGCTCATAGAGCAGCATATCGCCCACGAGCGGGTGCTCTATGAGCAGCTCTGCGATCGCTGGCAGACCGTCCCGCTGGCGAAGCCCCTGCTGATGCCGGGGCTAACCGCTACCCAGATGGAGCGGCTGCAGCATATCGGGGTGGACGTAGAGCCGTTTGGCAATGGGGTATGGGCAGTGCGCACCGTGCCGCAGCCGCTTGCAGAGCGGCACGACTGCAAAGCGGCGCTACAGGAGCTGAGCCTGATTGATGCAGAGGCGGCAATTGTGGCCACGGCCTGT
>JBCCAG010000415.1:0-4235 GCA_039814955.1 Cyanobacteria bacterium P01_A01_bin.135 | reverse complement strand
TTCTCTCCGGGACGGACCCACACCACATCTCCAACCCTGACAGTCTCCACCGGCAGCTCAACCACCGTATCCTGGCGAATCACCCGTGCTGTCTTCGGCTGCAGCCCCATCAGCTTATGGATGGCATCGGATGTCCGCTGGCGGGCCCGCTGCTCTAGGGTCTTACCCAGCAGCACCAAAGTAATTACCACCCCTGCCGCTTCGTAGTAAACGTTGGGGGCTAGTCCCTGGCGCGTCAGCACCTCAGGCATCACGGTGGGCAGCAGCGAGTAGAGGTAGGCCGCCGTGGTACCCAAGACCACTAGCGTGTCCATGTTGGTATTGCCGTGGCGCAAGTTCTTCCAGGCCCCTTGGTAAAAGGTGTGGCCACACCAGAACTGAACTGGCGTGGTTATCACCATCTGTAGCCAGGGGTTATGCAGCCAGCGCGGAATGATCGGAATCGGCACGCCGAGCATCATGGGCATACCGCCTACGACCAAAATCAGGCTGACAATGCCGCCCAGCAGCAGCTTTCGCTTCAGGCTCTGGTCTTCCGTCACCTGCGGGGGTTGGGCCTGTAGCGGGGCAGCGCGAAAGCCAGCGGCTTCAATGGCCTGCTGAATCTGCGGCAGGCTGATTTGCCCCTCGTCGTGGTCAATGGTCGCCTGCTCTAGGGCGAAATTGATGCGGCATTGGGCGATGCCGTCAACCCTCGCCAGCTTGCGCTCAATAAAGGCGGCGCAGGCAGCACATTTCATGCCGCCGATGCTCAACGTTGCGGTGTTCATGGTTTGTAGCCGGGTTGTGGGGTGGGGCCTAAAGTCGCTGTAGCGTAAACCCGACGGCCTCAACTTCCGCCTGAATCGCCGCCGCTGCAATCTGCTGGGGGTTGTACTGGACAGTGGCCTGCTCGCTAGCGTAGCTGACCTGGCAGTTTGCAATCCCTTGTAGGGTTGCCAGAGTACGCTCTACGTTAGCGGCACAGCCATCACAGACCATGCCACCGACTCTAAAGGTGACGGTATTCATCAGTTGTCTCCAATTTTTTACGGGGGGCTACTATGTCCCTCAGGCTCCGCATTGCTCTAATGGGGCAAATGCAGCATACAGCTAGAGAACCGAACTGAGGTGGCTTTGTTCCCCTAAGGAGGCAATCAAGCCGTCAATAATGCAGAAAAATCGTCAGAATCGGCGTCAGGGCGGCCCCTATCACCCACAAGGGGAAGCGGGGTGACTGGGCTGTAGACTCCGAGTCAATCAGCGCATCAATGCGCTCTTCTAGCCGCTCAATGGGTAAGTCCGCATCGAAAGCGGCGTAGGAAGCGCTGCGCGACAGCAGCGGCTGAGCATCTGCTTGATACCGGACAACGGTGAGCAGTGCCTCAGCTAGCAGGAGGGCATCCACATGCTGCACGGCCCAGCGATCAGCCCGCAGCTCTCGCAGCAGCAGCAGCTCCTGCCAAAGGGCGTCAGTTCCCGGCAGCCAAGATGTGAGCTGCCGCAGCCAGCCCAGCCAAAAGAACCAGAAAGTGTCGCGGTGAACGGCGTGGGCCTGCTCATGGACCAAGACAGCGTTGAGGTGCTGGGGGGAGAGGGCGTCAATCAACCCTTGGCTCAGCACCAGCTTCGGATTCCACAGGCCAATTTGGGCGGCGAAGGGAACCGCCGTGTCGAGCCGGTAGCCGCGGCGACCCTCTAGGGTAAGGTGGGGCAGCGATCGCACCTCGGCCAGCAATCTTCGGGCGGCCACAAACCGCAGGGCCAGCACCCCCGCCGCCACCGCCAGGGCAATCACCGCCGCCAGAAATCCCATGTAGCCCACCGGTAGGCCAACCATTCGGCCCTCGGCTCCCATCAAGGCAACCGCGATTGTCGTGGTCATCAAGCCCAGCGGCGGCATCAAAAAGGCTGCTAGCGTCCAGGATGCCCCGTGCCTGCGATCGCCTGGCCGCCCAGAGCACCGCCAAGCGTATCGCCAAATGCACCGATACAGAATCGCCGCCCCTGCCACACCCAAAAGCATTATTACGTGCATGAGTCCCCCTGCTCCTTAGCAGCCTTGAGGCGCTGTGCCATGGCCTCTAGTTTTTCAATGCTAGTTGAATCTAGGCTGTCTGCAAAGGCGGCCACGATGTCTGGGTTGCCGCTGGCCAAGAACTTCTGCAGGTATTTGTGGGTTTTCAGCACCTGGACCTCATGCTGAGAAACCAGCGGCCTCCAGACGTAGGCGCGCTCGCTGCGATCGCAGCTCAGCCAGCCCTTTTTTTCCAGGCGGTGCAGCACTGTCATCACCGAGGAGCAGGCTAGCTCCCGCTCAGGATCAGCGAGAATTTGCTGGTGGATCTCCTGGGCGGTGGCGGCGGTGACGCGCCAAAGGATCTGAATGATCTCAGCTTCTAAGGAGCCAAGGGAAAGCTGCTTGGGCTGGTGGTGAGGGAGCGGAGACATATTGGGTTAGCGGCAGTGAGGGGAGTGGGAGAGTTTAGCAAGGCAATTAGGCGATCGCGGTGGGCGGCTGAAGCTGCTGAAGCATCTGCTTGGCGTGATGGTAGTCGTCAAAGTTCTTTTGCTGTAAGAAGTGGTAGGCTGCCTGCTCAAAGCTAGCGATCGCGCTCACCACCTGCCCCTGCTGGTAGCGCAGCATCCCTAAGTTAAAGTGGGCTTTGGCATGGGTAGGGTCGATGGCCAGGATATGGGTCAAGTCACTGAGCTCGGCGCTGTTCTCGCCCCGGCAGTGGGCTACATAGGCGCGGCCCAAGTAAGCCTCAGCGTTGGCGTCGTTATAAGCGATGGCCTGGGAAAAGTCTAAGATAGCCTCGTCATGTTGGTCGAGCTGCAGGTGGCTCCAGCCCTGGTCAAGATGGATGCGCGCTAGGCGCTTGGGCGGCAGCGGGGGGCTGTACTGCAACGAGCGGTGATAGTCCCGTAGGGCTTGAGCATGGCGGCCTAGCTCCGCTTGGGCTAACCCCCGATTATAGAGGGCGCGATAGTCGTTGGGCGTGGTCTGCAGAATGCGGCGATAGTCTGCCAAGGCAGCAGCGTAATCCCCGGCCCGGTAGTAGGCCAGGCCCCGGTTGAGGTACGGCTCGGTGCCCGGCAGGCCCAGCTGTAAGCCCTGGGTACAGTCGGCGATTGCCTGGGGATAGTCCTGCACCGCTAGCTCAACCAGGCAGCGGTTGCCGTAGGCCGCAGCAGTCTCTGATGAATCTCCCCTTTGAATAACCCGGGTAAAGGCGTCCAGAGCGCTGGTGTAGTTTTCCTGCTGATAGGCCTGAACGCCAAAGTCAAACAGCGTGGGGGACGGCGCTGCTGCTGCGGGCGGCGCTGCCCCGATCAGAACAGCTAAGCTAAGCGCAACGAAGAGGCTGAAAAATTTCATAGCGAATCACCTAGCGAATCATCAATGGTGGGCAGCGGCAGTAGGCGGCGGGCTACCAGCCGCTCTCAGCTTGGGACTGCACATAGGCGGCCACGTCGGCAATCTGGTCTTCATTGAGACGATTCCTGAACGCCGGCATCATGCCTTTGCCGTAAGTCACTTGCTTAATGATGGCGCTTTCGCTGTGGTTCGGGCCATAGCCAGCTAGAAACTTCTCCAGGGCATCTTGCTGAAGCGTTTTGACCGGCATGATACTATTCCTGCCATTCATATGGCAGGCGGCGCAGTTAGAGGTGAAGATCTTGGCCCCCGCTTCGGCGCTGGCAGCTTGGGCGGTAGACGGCGCTGTCAGCAGAACGAGTAAGGCGATCGCAATCGTAGCTAGATATTTCATTACGGTAAGTAGAAGTAAGGTCGGCGAGAGCTCTCTGCCGCCAACCTAACCAGCCGCTCACGGGCCTGTCAAAAGACGCTGCGTCAACTATAACGGTTTGTGAATAACTTGCTATATGAGTGGCTGGCAAAGCGACCACAAAAAAATGAGAGGAGGGGCGATTAACGACCCTCCTCTCAGAACTGCCGACCGCAACGCGGCGCAGACAGCTCTATCGCGACTCTCCTACAGCGACTCTAGAAAACGCACCAGCGCCGCGCGATCGCTCGCCGGCATCGCCTTGAACGCCTGCTTAGAGGCCTCCGCCTCCCCGCCGTGCCAGAGAATCGCCTCTTCGAAGGTGCGGGCCCGGCCATCGTGGAGATACCCCGAGTAGGGTAGCACCGTCTGGGCTAGACCAACGCCCCACAGAGAAGCCGTGCGCCACTCAGCGCCCGTCGCGCCGAAGTCAGGGCGATCGTCCGCTAGCCCCGCGCCCAT
>JBCCAG010000632.1:0-2946 GCA_039814955.1 Cyanobacteria bacterium P01_A01_bin.135 | reverse complement strand
CCCAGCCTAAACGCCTTCGCCGCCGCCAGTGGACTTGGGTCCCGCAAACACCGCGTCAGCAGCTCAACATCTAACTGCGGCAACGCCTCACTCTGACCAACCCGCTCGTATCCCGACGTTTCGGGGAGCGCAAGGTCATCCTCCCGGTAGCAGTAGAGCGAAAGCCGCTCGCCCTGCCAAAACCAAACCTCCCGTACCCCCAACCGGCGGTACAGCTCCAGCCGATTAATACTGCCGCTCGTCACCACCACCTCAATCGCCAGATCCGGAACCGCTGCGTCGCGGCCAATACAGTAGCTCTCATCCGGCTCACCCCCAGCCTGCGCTCCTACTTGCCTAAGGGTAGTAGACCCCATCGGAAAGTATTCGATATCGGCTTCAAGAAAGTAGATCTCCAGCAGCGTACCAATCCGAGTTTTGCCGCTTTCGTGCTTGCGACTGGGAGCCAAAACCTCTAACACCCCATCTAAATAGTGGACCTGATAGGGAGAAGCTTCTCCCAGCGCCTGCAGGAGAGCCTCATACTCTGACCATGGAACCTGGCTTAAAACCCGCCGCTCTTCTGGGTCATCAAGCGTCAATTGGCTGGAGAGATCATCGAGAAGGACCACTGGACAACTCGGCTTGTTAACATTTCGCCTATTCTAAACCAAGGGTTTTGCTCGGCATCTCAATTGAGATAGTAAGCACCGCCGCGATCGCGCTTGTCGTGGTGGCGGTAGCATAATCCGATAAAGCGATCGCTGACGTTAGGTTTTATCAAATTCAACTCGACCTACGGCTTAAACTCATCGGGCAATTCCTCAACCGAGCAGTCTAAGATCTGCAGCAGCGCCTTAAACTGCCGTATCGTCAGCTTTGGCTCCGCTCGCCCTACCTCCCAGTTACTCACTGTCTGCACTGTAATTCCCAGCGCATCAGCGATCTGCTTCTGCGTCAGATGCCGCGACTGCCTCAACTTTGAAAATGTAGACTCCTGATCGCCCACGCCTAATCTAAACTAATTTATATAAAAGTAGTTGACAGACGACCCTAAATTAATTTAGATAGAGTAGTCAGCTCAAATACATGGCTCAGCCAGCAGGGGAATCTACTGTGCCTGGGTCAGTCTTTGCCTTTCCAGTGTCTCACCTTCAAGACACGATCTGGTTCTTTATTCGCAGTAGATAGCGCTCTTGTAGCGAAGGTATATCCTCTATTGCCGCCCAGAGCGGTCATATCCTGCTGCAAAATTTTCGCCTCTTCGGGCCTCTGTCTCCACAGGGGTAAATTTTCCGCTGTCAGATTTTGGGCATACAGCCGTATGCCCCTACCGTCGCCTGCACATATTTATCATCCATAACCATGTCGCGCTACCGAACTCAACTCCATCCCTGGTGCATCATCCGTCTCCTCCCAAATGCCCAGCGCATCACCGTCGCCCGCTTCCGCAAACGCAACGACGCCCACGCCCACGCCCGTACCCTCAAGCGCCTGATTCCCCAAGCACGCTTTGTAATCGTATTTGAGCCGCCCGAAGCGTCTGTGTCTGAAACAGTTAAGAGAAAACGCTGTTCTAGTGATCGACCCACCGAAGAAAGCCCCCCAGCCCCCAAAATTGGGGGAGCGGGATTCGAAGTCAGATCGTATAACATTGTGTCCGTCCACCACGGCACCCCCCGAGATGTTCTATGCTGGAGACTCGATAATGGGGGCGGCTTTAGCCGGAAGCGCTGCTTGTAACTCCCCAGTCGTAGCGGTTTCAGGCCACGAGCCCGCTTCCTCAACAGCTCAAACGGTTACCTTATCCACTGCCCACTGCATCGAAGCTAGATTGCCATGCTGAATCCCAACCTGGACGAGGTCCAGCTCTCCCGCGAAGAATACGAGCGCTTCTCCCGCCACCTGATTTTGCCAGAGGTGGGGCTAGAGGGCCAAAAGCGCCTCAAGGCCGCTAGCGTCCTTTGCATCGGCACGGGTGGCCTCGGTTCACCGCTGCTGCTCTACCTCGCCGCCGCCGGGATTGGTCGCCTGGGCATCGTCGATTTTGACATCGTGGACCGCTCCAACCTGCAGCGCCAGATCATCCACAGCACCTCTGGCGTGGGCAAGCCCAAAATTGAGTCGGCCAAGCACCGCATCCAGGAAATCAACCCCTTCTGCCAGGTAGATCTCTACGAAACCCGCCTCTCTGCAGAGAACGCCCTGGACATCATGCGGGACTACGACGTGGTTGTGGACGGTACCGACAACTTCCCCACCCGGTACCTCGTCAACGATGCCTGCGTCCTGCTGGGCAAGCCCAACGTCTACGGCTCTATTTTTCGGTTCGAGGGCCAGGCCACCGTATTCAACTATCAGGATGGCCCCAACTACCGCGACCTTTACCCCGAGCCGCCGCCGCCGGGGTTAGTCCCCTCCTGCGCTGAGGGTGGGGTTTTGGGGGTGCTGTGCGGCATCATCGGCACCATCCAGGCCACGGAAACCATCAAGATTATTCTGGGCCAGGGCAACACGTTGAGCGGTAGGCTAATGCTCTACAACGCCCTGGATATGAGCTTCCGAGAGCTGAAGCTGCGGCCTAACCCCGAGCGCCCGGTGATCAAAGAGCTGATTGACTACGAGCAGTTTTGCGGTATCCCTCAGGCAAAAGCAATGGAAGACGAGCAAAAGGCGGCGATCGCCGAGATGTCGGTGCAGGACCTCAAGCAGCTATTGGACAGCGGTGCGGATGACTATGTGCTGCTGGACGTGCGTAACCCCCACGAATACGACATCGCCCAGATTCCGGGGTCGGTATTGGTGCCCCTACCGGACATTGAGAATGGGGACGGCGTTGCCAAGGTGAAGGAATTGGTGAATGGTCATAAGGTGATTGCTCACTGCAAAATGGGCGGTCGCTCGGCCAAGGCACTGGCCATCCTTAAAGATGCAGGCATCGAGGGCACCAACGTCAAGGGCGGTATT
>JBCCAG010000073.1:0-10345 GCA_039814955.1 Cyanobacteria bacterium P01_A01_bin.135 | reverse complement strand
CAGCGCCCGGATCGAAGCCCTAGACGCGCTGCGGGGGTTAGGGTGCTTGGGGGTGCTGTTCTACCACTACACCACTCGCTACGACCAAATCTATGGCCATCCTGCGCCGCTGCCCTTGTCTATCCCGGCTGGGCGCTACGGGGTGCTGCTATTTTTTATGATTAGCGGCTTTGTGATTTTGATGAGCCTGGAGCGCACCCCGACTATCTTAGAGTTTGCTGTCAAGCGGCTGGCGCGGCTGTATCCCGCTTACTGGGCGGCGATCGCCCTCACCTTTTCGGCGGTGGCGACGTTCGGTCTACCGGGTCGGGAGGTGAAGCTGTCCGTAGCGCTGCTGAACGGGCTGATGTTCCATCCCCTGCTGAGGGTAGCGAATGTGGACGGGGTGTACTGGACCCTGATGGTGGAGCTGATTTTTTATGTGCTGATGGCGGGGCTGTACTTGCTGCGGGCCTTGCCGAAGGTGGAGTGGGCGATGGCCCTGTGGCTGCTGGTGAACACCCTGGAGAACTTTAACCTACTGATCGAGGTGCCTGAGGTGGCGGAGCGATGGCTGATCTTGCCCTATGCCCACCTGTTTGTAATGGGAATTGTGTTCTACCGACTGCGGCAGCAGGGCAGCTCGTGGCTGCGCTATGGTCTGCTGGCGGCCAGCTTGGCCTATCACCTGTCGGTCGCCCCGGAGCCGGATAAGCTGGTGGCGGTGCTGCTGTTTATGGGGGCGTTTTTCTTGATTAATGCAGGGCGGCTAGAGGCGATCTCGGTGCCGCCACTGCTGTGGCTGGGGGCAATTTCTTACCCACTGTATTTGCTGCACCAAAATATCGGCTACATCGTGATTCGTGCGTTGGAGGGGTGGGGGGTGTTGCCGGCGGTGAGCGTGGGGGTGGCGACGGGGGTGGCGATCGCGCTGGCGGCGGTGGTTACGGCGATGGTGGAGCGGCCTGGGGGACAGTGGGTGGTGGGGGTTTATGAGCGGGTTAGGTGAAGCTTTCTACAAGGCGATAGCGCGTGAACGCGATCGCCTTTCAACCGGGCAGTACCCTCCTCACCTCCGCTGCTGAGGATGGCCGGGTCTGCCTTTGGAAGCAGGCTCAACAGGTCACCCAAATCCTAGAAGGGGCTTCCCAGGGCTTCTCTACATCTGGCTTGGAGCCCTGATGGGCAATGGCTTGCTGCGGGGGGCAAGCAGGGGGAGTGGCTGGTGTGAAAGCAGAGTAAGCGAGGCAAGGGGTTTGATTAGAGGATTGGGTGTTTGCCTGTGGATGCGCTGCGCAAAAAGCAAGGGGAAAAGTTCGAGGCATTACCAGAGTTCCAAAACATGGCGAGCTTCACAAAGAAGTTGCTACAGGTGCCAGCGGAGAATATTCGAAGGCTGAACAGAGATATAGGGAGGGTAGAGCGGGGTAACGTCAACCCTCGTCATCTTCTGAATATCGTAGAAAATCCCCTGGCTGCGCGTTGAACGTGCTGCAGATAGCCGCCTGGGTCTCTTTTGACGGGAACGCTTCAGGGTCATTGTAGAGCCGGTAGGCGGTGGCCTGAGATAGCCCCGTGAGCTTCCAGAACTCGTAGGCGTTCTTACAGCCCTGAGCCGTGGCAAATTCGGCAATGGTATTCACTATACCCATGCTCATGAAAATATCACCCCCATGGAGCGACTACCCTTGCTTCATGGATACTCTCATGTGATGATAGTATCCACGCGGTAGTGACATTGCTGTTGCGCGTGGTTCGCTGATAAAGCGAAACCCAGTCCTGGGCCTGGAAACTCGCGGACTGGGTCAACTCTTTATGGAGCTAATCCATCATGACAGAGATCAACTGTTTTATTCAAGCTGGCTCAGAGCTGCCTGAGCCAGCGTCTACCGTTCCACCTGAGTATTTGCCGGGCTACGGGCGTATGGAACCAGTCGACGGGCTTAGGGTGTTGGCGATCGGCTCGCCAGATGCGGTTAACGATTGTGTGCTGACGCTCTATAGGCTCGGTTATGCCCGTGTCGATGAGTGGTCTTGGGCGGTGCCTACGGGGAACCCTCGTGAGGTCATGCGGGTGTTGACAAAACTGGGGGTATAGAGGTTAAGTAGGAAACGGCAACTCCAGTCATTAATATACTAGTGACTGGAGTTGCAGAAGATACTAATGAGTGAAGCTGTGTTTGCTGCCTTGCTTGGCTTTGTAGTTGCGTTTATTGCAGACCCCATAAAAAATATATGGATATACCTGCGAAAGAAAAAACGCCTCAAAGACGCAATTTACAAAGAAATTATAACTATTTACGACGCTCTAAATTTCCAGATTGAAGAAATTGACTCCCCGAAGCTTCATGAAATACTAGGCTCTCGCTTTCCCGTTTACTCCTTGCTGGAGTCGGAAATCCTCGTATTTCACGACATGAGAGAATCTGCTCTTATTGAAAAAATATATAAAAGCCTATTTCGATGTATTGATATGTCAAAATCGCAAGAAAATTTCGACAATCAAAAAATGATAGGCTTTTTGAAGCAACAGATAGAACTCAGCTTAAAAAGCAAAGAGTTCGATAGGAGGAGAGTAAAGCGCCTAAGCCGCGTCTTCTTTTATGGCAAGCACTTGTACAAGACTAGATAATCAAGGAATCGGGAGCTGCTTTCCATAGCCCAACGGATGCCTTTCCTCTAAAACCTCTACAACGTCATAATCTTGCGATATGACTTCTCCATCCTTGTCATAGTTTATAGTGATTTGCACTTGAGCACGAATCGAATCTCCAGGAAGGAGGGTGATTTCTCTATTTCTAAATCTTTCTAGCCATTCTTCGTCTGATATAGAGGCTGATATATTTTTATCTAACTTAAACTCCCACATTGATGAACCCAAGTAATCAGGCTTTTTTACTTTAAGAATCAGCTCGTTTACATTTGTTGTTGTAGCTGCAGTTAAAGCATCCTGAATTGCTCCGCTTGAAAACTCAAAGGGGAAATCAAAAGAGACCTCTACTCCAGACATAGTAACGTAACTAGCACTTCCGTTGCCCAGCAGTGACTGCTCTGCCAATTGATACTCTTGTAGACTCATCAAAATGTCCCTGCTTTTTGGTGCCGTTACTATTGGCAGCCCCGTAACAGGTATTTCATCCTTATTTGTATTGTAAATTCTTGAGCGAAGCCTTTCAACTCCTTGTAAGATTTCTTCTTCTGATTGACTTGCTTGACCTATTTCTATTAAGGTAATGTTGCTTTGCTGTAAAAATCTAGAGGCAGCTTTAGGATTAAAATTGATGCTTGATTTATCCGAGTCTTTAAATTTGAAAGTATTTCTAAGCCATGCTGTTATTGATCCTTCTTGAACTCGTTCTAATATCAATGCAGGCTCTACTTCAATGCCAGGTAGACCGCCTAAAAACATTCGACTACTGCTTTCAGTAGCTTCAATCAGCTTAGAGAGGCCAATAAAAACTCTTGATGGACTAACTGAGTTCTTATCATAGTTTATTCTTATTCCAAAGCGTTCATACCCTACTGCAACTGGTGCATAAGTAGTAATAGTCATAGAGTTTCAATGTAAAACTACCAAATAGTGATAAGCCTGTAAGCTAAACTTTACCCATCAACTGCTTGTACATAACCCACCTCCCATCAGTCCCACGCATGACCACCTCGAATCGCTCACCATCAGCCAATGAGCGATAGTTGAAGCGATACGCTTGCTCGTCAAAGTAACGGAATAGGCGGAATGGCTCAACAGCTACATAGGTGCCCTTCAGAGAACGCTGAAGCAGCGTCGAGAAGTTCTCAATACCGTTAGTAGTGATGCGCCCGCCCACATACTTTTGGGCGTGGTCGATGACGAGGCGAACGTAATCGACGTTAAGCAGGTCATAGCCGCTGTGAGCGTCGGTGTAGAGTATAGATGAATTCTTGAAGGTCTGCTCAATCTCAGCTCTGAGCGTATCGATACCGTTCTTGGCGTTAGTAATAGGCCAGATTGCAACACCTCACTTACCCAAACCAGGCGGGCTATATTACATCATCGTACCCGTCTTGATGGTGAACTGCTCTGCGTCAAGTATATGAATACCTTAGCAAGGAGGGATTTAAGAGGGGAAGCAAAGGGGGCCGCCGCCCGACTAATACTTTTCAAACAACATCCAAACCCCTACCGCTTCAACAACCTCAACCCGTTCAGCGTCACCAACAACGTTGAGCCCTCATGTCCCAACACCCCAGCCGGCAGGGTAAGCTCGCCAAAGAAATTGGCAACCATCAGCAAAGCAATAGAGGTTAGCGCGATCGCAATGTTCTGCCGAATGATACGCCGAGCGCGTTTACCAATGGAAATGGCCTGCTCCAGCTTTTCAAGGCGGTCAGCCATCAGCACAATGTCAGCGGTTTCTAGGGCCACATCGCTGCCCGCTCCCCCCATCGCAATCCCAACGGAGGCTTGGGCCAGCGCCGGAGCATCGTTGATGCCATCGCCCACCATCGCTACCGTACGGTACTTCTGCTGCAACTGCTGAACGGCGGTGACTTTGTCCTCGGGCAGGAGGTTCGCGTAAACGGCATCGACACCGATGAACTGGCCGACGGTTTGTGCAGTCGCCTCATTATCGCCGGTCAGCATCACGGTGGCGCTGATGCCCAGTTGACGCAGTTTGTTGAGCAAGCTAGGGGCGCTCGGTCGCACCTGATCGGCAACAGCCAGTAAGCCCAGCACCCGCTGCCGCTGACTCACCCAAATCACCGTCTTGCCTTCCTGTTCGAGTCGCTGGCTGGCCTGGAGTAGGGAGAGGGGCAGATCCTTAGGTTCCGTAACTGTTTGTGGGGCGGTAGCGCCTGCCGTAACTGTCGCGCCTGCTGCGACAGCGCTATCAGCCATCGCAAAAGACGGTTTGCCCAGGCGTACTGCAACGCCTTCTAACTGGCCGGAAACCCCCTGCCCAACTGACGCCTGCACCGCTTGGGCTGGCAGCAATGGCAAATCATGCTTGCGGGCCGCCTGGACGACGGCTTCGGCAATGGGATGTTCGGAGTAGGCTTCCAAGGAGGCCGCAACCTGTAGCACCTGGTCGGTATCCACACCGGGAGCTGGAATCAAATCGCTCACCTGAAGGATTCCGGTGGTCAGGGTGCCGGTTTTGTCGAAGGCGATCGCCCGCACCTGCCCCATGGTTTCCAACTGTGCCCCATCTTTGAACAAGATGCCTTGACGCGCCCCCAGCGCAATGCCGGACAAAAGCGTCGGCATAATCGCGGCCATTAGCGCACAGGGAGAGGCCACCACCAGAAAAATCAGGGCCCGGTAGATGGTCGTTTCCCAACTCCACCCCAAGAGCAGCGGCGGCATCGTCGCCAGCAGCAGCCCGGCCCCCACAATCACCCTAGCGTAGCCCCGCTCAAAGGTTTCCAAAAATTGCTGGGACGGGGGCGCTGAAGTTTTGGCCTGCTCCACCAGCCGAATTACCCGCTGAATCAGGCTGCTTTCGGGGGACTTATGCAGCGTCACCGTCAAGGCACCATTGCCGTTGATGGTACCGGCAAACACCTCATCGCCAACCCCCTTTTCCACCGGAATCGACTCGCCCGTGATCGGTGCTTGATTCACCGCACTGTGCCCGTCCTGCACCAGACCATCCGTCGGAATCAGCTCGCCGGGTTTGACCAAGATGCGATCGCCTATCTGCAGCTGTTGCGTGGCCACCATCCGCTCTTGCCCCTGCGCCATCACCCTGGCAACATCGGGCGCCAACTGCATCAAACTGCGGATGTTGCGCTCCGTCCGCTGCATGGCAATGCTTTCCAGGGCACCGCTGACGGCAAAAATCAAAATCAGCACCGCCCCATCCACGAGCAAGTAGTACTCCTGCTGCCACAGCCCCAGGGTGGCCGCCCCGATCGCTGCCACAATCATCAGCAAATCGACATCTAGCTCTCGCTCTTGCCACAGCGTCGTCAGCCCTTCGCGAGCGCTGTCAAAGCCACCGATCACATAGGCCACCAGCAAAATCCAAACCCCCATACCGACCCAGTTGCTGCTCAGGGCCAACCAGCCCAGCAGCGTCAACAAGCCGCAGGTGACTGCCGCGATCGCTTCCGGGTAGGTTTGCAGCCCGGTTGAAAGTCGCTTCTGTAAGGAGATGGGAGCCATGATGCCTAAAATTCATTGTGTTTGGGGCATCAGCATAAACCTTGACATTGATGTTAAGGTCAAGGGCATGCTTACCATCAAAGAACTCACTGAAACCGTCGGCCAAGGCATCACGCCCCGCATGGTGCGGCACTACCACGAGATTGGGCTGCTGCCGCCCCCGCACCGCTCTGAGGGGAACTATCGGCTGTATGGTGACGTAGATATTCAGCGACTACAGCGGATTGTGGCGTTGAAGCAGCAGGGGTTTCAGCTCGCCCACATCAAGCAGATGTTGGCCACACAGGCGGCATCCAATGGGTCAAGCTCGCTACTACCGCAGCTGCAGCAGCAGTACCAGACCATTCTGCAAAAGCTGATTAAACTCAGGCAAACGGCAGCCGCCTTGGAAGGCTTCTTGGGTCGCGATCGCGGCTGTCAGTCCATGCAGGCAGAAGCTATAGCCCAGCTCCGGCTGCTGGAGGCCGAAACGCAAACGGCCCAGTCTCTCAGTGAAGACCTCTGGCACCATCTCGACGCCGCCGCCCACAGTCACCCCGAAAACTTTCGCGAAGCCCTGCAGCGGCTGCTTCCTGATTTGTCTCAACGGCCTGAAATTGAGGTGGATGTCATATCCCACCTGGTTTTAGCCTGTGGGGATGTGAGCTTAGCGGCGTTTATCCATTTCAGCGCAGATGCCATCAAAGCTGCTCGGGAATCCTTGCAGTCGGGCTGCACCGTGGTCAGCGATGTGCCCGCAGTGACCAATACCCTCGACCAAACCCGGCTCACCCATCTAGGCTGCCAATGGACCACCCTGCTCGATGACCCCCACCTCAGCAGTGCTGCTGAGGCAGAGCAAACTTTCTGGCAATCAGACTGGCGTGAGCATCTAGGCCAACTCACGAACGGCAATATCTGGGTCGTGGGCTACGCCCCTTCGGTACTGCTGAAACTCTGTGAGGCGATCGCCCATCATCATTGTCGCCCAGCACTGGTCATCGGCTTACCGATCGGCTTCAGCCACGCCCCCGCCGCCAAACGCCGCCTCATGCAGCTTGGCGTCCCCTACATCACGGTAGAAGGCACGTTGGGAGGCGGACTGTTAGCCGCCGTCGCCCTAAATCGCCTCGCGGCCTCTCTGATTGAAAAGCCAGATTGCCATTGTTATCTGAAAGGAGCAACAGACTGGAGGAGGACTGGGGAATAGATGCATGTTTTCACTGTCTCGCCACTACCTCAATGCGCAGGGAGCTGGGGGGAGCCAGGGTTAGCCCACGCCTAGCCGGGAGTACCGGACGCGGGCGGGGTAAGGTCAACTCAAAGTTCTGCAGCAGCGTGGCCACCGCCAGCTTCAGCTCCATCATCGCCAAAGCCGAACCAATGCAGCGCCGATGCCCGCCGCCGAAGGGGAGGTACTCGTGGGGAGCATACTGCCGCTCTAAAAAGCGCTCGGGGCGGAACTGCCTGGGCTCCGGATAAACCTCCGGATTCTGGTGGAGGATGTAGGTGGCCGGCATCAGAGCTGTCCCCTTGGTGAAGCGGTAGCCCGCTAAGGTCATGGGCTGGCGCAGCACCCGCACAAAGGTGGTGGGAGTGATGGGGTAAATGCGCAGGGCTTCTTGGCACACCGCCGTTAAATAGGGCAGTTTGGCGATCGCCATGGGGTCCGGGTCCGGGCTCAGGGCCGCTAGTTCAGTCCGCAGCTTTTGCTGCACCTCCGGCAGGTAGTGAATCCAGTACAGTAGCCAAACCAGGGCGGAGGCCGTGGTCTCGTGGCCCGCCAGCAGCAGGGTAATCAGCTCGTCGTGCAGCTCCGCATCGCTCATGCCCTGGCCCTGCTCGTCTTTGGCCTGCAGCAGCAGGGTGAGGATGTCGTCTTTCGCTTCTGTCGGGGACTGCTGCGACTGCTGATCTTGCAGGTACTGGCGGCGATCGCGAATTTCGGCGTACAGGAGCTCGCGGATATACTCGCGCCGCCGGATGAACCGTCCCCAGGGGCTCCAGTTACCCAGGTCCTTTTGCAGCCAGGGAAAGAACAAGAAGCTGGAGCTGAGGGGCGAGGCAAAAGCATCCAGCATATCGCCCATAGCCTGCTGCAGCTGCGTCAGCCGCTCCCCTTCCCTGAGGCCAAATACGGCCCGCAGAATCACCCCCATGGTGAGGGCCTGCATGGGGTAGCGGGCCACTAGGGTCTGCCCTGGTTGCCAATCGGCGCTGACCTGGCGGGTGATATCGCAAATGAGCTGGGCGTAGGTGCGGAGGCGATCGCCGTGGAAGGGGGGCATGAGTAGCTGACGCTGGCGGCGGTGAGGCGCGTCGTCCAGCAGCAAAATGGAATGCTCCCCCACCATGGCCTTGAGGACGCCGTTGCCCTGGCCGGTGGCCGCTTCGGTCGCATCTAGCATGAAGATCTCCCGCACCACGCTGGGGTCCCCCACATACACCAACGGCGAGTCACCCTCACCAATCTTAAACATGGGGCCATAGCGCCGCACGTTGTCGTCCATGTAGCCGGTGGGCTGCAGGATCAGGCGGCACACCCGCAGCACGCGCTTGAGCCCTTTTGCCTTAGGGCCATCGAGGGCGCGGGGCGGATTGGATTTGGTGGGATTAATAGGGGCGTTTGCTGTCATTTCAGGCCTGGTAGGCGATTGCTCAGCGAAGTGTCACCTTAATTTTAGCGACTTCGCCGCGATCGCTACCTGGGGCGAATGGCCTTAATCGACGACACTTCCAGCCTATCCACATTTCAGCCTGGGGCGCTTGCGGAGCTATCCTTCATCTCTACCGGTTCCACTGCCGCCGTCTCCGGTAGCTCCAGGGGCACCGGCCCCAGCAGCCCTTTACGAAAATCCTGCAGCAGCTGCCGCGCCGCCCGCTCCGTGTCCCCTTGGTAGCGGTGCTCCCCCAGAGCCACCACGTACCCCTCCCCGGTATGCTCCGCTGCCGAGGGGCCATAGCGATCGCCTAAGAGCCCCGGCGATACGTACTGTGGAACCTGCAGCTGCAGGGCTTTAATCTGCTCCACAAACGCCGCCGCCACCCGCTGATTGTCGTAGGCAGCTTCGCCAATGTCATCGCAGATCGCTAGCTTCACCGCCGCATCCTGGTCCACCAGTTGGGAGGGCAGTACCCCCGGCGCATCTAGCAGCTCCAGCTCATCGGAGATCCGAATCCAGCGCAGCTGCCGCGTGACGCCAGGGCGGCGGGCGCTGTCAACAACGCGCTTGCGCAGCAGCCGGTTAATCAGGGCCGACTTACCCACATTGGGGAAGCCAATCACCACTGCCCGTACTGGTCGGGGCCGCATTCCCCGGGCACGGCGGCGCTCGTTCATGGCCTGGCCCGCCTGCTGCGCCGCCTGGGCGATCGCTTTCACCCCTTTACCGGCCTGGGCGTTGGCGGCGTAGGGCCGCTCCTGCCGCTCCCGAAACCAGCTCTGCCACTGGTCCATCACCTCGGCGGGGATCATATCCTTACGGTTAAGCACCAATACCCGCGACTTATCCCCCACCCAACGTGCCACGTCGGGGTGGTGGGTCGACAGGGGAATCCGGGCATCCCGCACCTCCAGCACCACGTCTACCCGCTGGAGCTGGTTTTGAAGTTGCTTTTCGGCCTTGGCAATATGGCCGGGGTACCACTGGATGTCGGGGCTAGACATTACGGCACAATTAACACCGGACAAGGGGATAGGTTAATCACCCGGTTACTCACGCTGTCGGAAAGCCCCTCTTCCGTTAACCCAATGCCGCGACTGCCCATCACAATCAAATCCGCGTTGATCTCATCGGCCACATCACAGATCACAAAGGCGGGCATGCCTTGGCGCTCTTCCACTGCCGCCTCAATGCCAGCCTGCTGAAACAGCGAACGGGCTGATTCTAGAAGCTCAGCGATCGCCTCTGGGGAGGCCATGGCGGAACTAGTGCCCCCGGGCTCCTCCATTGCCTCTGACTCCTCCGCTGCCTCTACCACCGAGAGCAGCGTTAGCTTACTGCTATAGGCTTTGACGAGGCTTACCACTAGCTCCGCTGCATGGCGCGATTCACGGGTTTGATCGAGGGGAAATAGGACGGTGTTGAACATAAGAGACACCTCTTGAACGGGGACAAACTCCGGTAAGATGTGGGTGGCTAAAGCCATGGGCTATGCCCTTGAATCATAGCGCCTAGCGGCCCACCCCCTGAATTGTCCCCTTCACATAGCGCAGTCGCGAACGGTATTGCCTCTCTT
>JBCCAG010000754.1:0-2363 GCA_039814955.1 Cyanobacteria bacterium P01_A01_bin.135 | reverse complement strand
GTCGGGATGAGCCTCCAGCTCTGCTAAAAACAGCTGCATCAGCGCCGGTACCGAGTTCCAGAGGGTGACGCCGTGGGCGTTGAGCAGGTAGACCCAATGGGCCGGGTCGCGATCGCCTTCTGCATCAGGCATCACCAGGGTAGCTCCGGCGGCTAGGGTGCCAAAGATGTCGTACACCGATAGGTCGAAGCTGAGGGCGGACAGGGCCAGGACGCGATCGCTCGGTCCTACTTCGAAGCGACGGTTGATGTCGAGCACGGTGTTCACAGCGCCGCGATGGTCAATCATCACGCCTTTGGGAGTGCCGGTGGAGCCGGAGGTGTAGATGACGTAGGCGAGGTCGGTGGGTTGGGGCGGGGAGATGGGGGGATGGGGGGATGCAGCGTTTAGCGGCTCGGAGTTTAGGGCATCTGCGTCTACGGTCAACACGATAAGGCTATCGGGCCAATCCAGTTGCCCCAGGCAATTTTGGGTTAGTAGAGCAGCAGCTTGCGTGTCTTGAATCAGGTGCCAGCGCCGCTCCTGGGGCCAGTTGGGGTCGATGGGCACGTAGGCGGCTCCGGCGGCCAGAATCCCTAGCACGGCCACCACAGGCTCCCAGCCTTTTTCCATGGAGACGGCCACAAGCTGGTTGGGGCCAACGCCTAGGTCTTGCAGACGCTGGGCCAGATTCAGCACCCGCTGACGCAGCTCGCCGTAGGTCAAGGTGCGATCGCCCGCAATCACAGCGGAGTGGTGGGGCTGATGCTCGGCCTGCTCTAAGAAAAGCTGGTGCAGCAGGGGTTCTTGGCTCGAGAAAAGCTGGGTGTCGGTGCCGTTGAGGGCGGCTACGTGATCCATGGGGCTGAGCCGGGGCGTCTCCTCCCAAGCGTCTGCCTCTTCTGCTAGTCGCTGCAGGAACCCCTCGTAGGCCGCAAACATATCGTCCAGTAGCCCCGGCGGGAACAGGTCCGCGATCGCGTCCCAGTTAAAGACCAGCGCCCCTTCTACTTCTGACACCTGGTGGTCGAGGTACACCTGGGAGGTCTGGCTGAGGCCGTAGACCACATCTGTATCCCAGGGGCGATCGCCCCCGTCGGGAGCCGACTGGTTGAGGGTGCTAGTAAACACCACGGGCATGAGCGCCCCGCCCTGGCGGGTTTTGGCCAGCTCCCGCAGCACCCGCACCCCGCTCACCGCCCGGTGCTCCAGATCCTCCCAGAGCTGGGCTTGCAGCCGTTTGGCCCTTGCCGCGAAGCTGCCTTCCTTTGCGTTGTCCACCACCAGCAGCAGGGAAGAGGTGAAGTCTCCGACAATTTGGTTGACCTCTGGGTGCAGGGGCAGCCGGTTGAACAGGGTCAGGTTGAGGGTGAAGCGGGGCTGGCGGCTCCAGGGGGTGAGGACTTCGCTAAAGGCGGCCAGCAGGGCACCGGCGGGGGTGAGTCCGGCCTGACGGGCCTTTTGCTTCAGGGCAGACCAGGCCGATGCCTCCAGACGCCCGCTGCGCCGCACAAAGGTTGGCTTTTGGGGCGGGGCCGTCAGCAAGGGTAAATCCGGGGCAGACGGCAGCTCGGGCAGGCGGGCTTGCCAGTAGTCCAGGGCCTTCTGGAACTTGGGCGAGCGCCGGAAGTCCTGCTCTGCCAGCACGTAGTCGCGGAAGGTAAGGGTCAGTGCGGGTAAGGACTGACCGCGCAGCAGCTGGGCCATCTCCCAGCCCAGCAGTCGGAAACTCCAGGCATCACCAATCAGGGCATCAAAGCTGACGCAGAAGCGCACCCGCTCGCCGTCGAGCTGAGCCGCCTCTAGGGTAAATAGGGGCCAGCGCTCGGCATCGTGGATCTCGTGGGAGAGACGATCGCGCAGCGTGGTCAAGGCTACCTGCTGCTGCTCCGGCGCTGCCTGCCGCAGGTCGCTGACCCGAATCTCGTAGGGCGGCACCTCGGGCAAAACGCGCTGCTGCCCGTCGGGGGTAATCACGGCCCGCAGCATAGGATGACGCTGAATCAGCAATCGCAGCGCCGCCGCTACCTGGGCGACCGATAGCCCCACCGTTTCAATTTCTCGGTAGCCGTGGGTGGCAACATTCCCCAGGTCAAACGCCTGACTGCGCCCCAGCCAGTAGGCCTGCTGGATATCCGTCAGCGGAAACGGCTCGTGGCGGGCGTCGGGGTTGGGGTCTATGGTGGGCAGGCTGGTGGCGGTGGCGTCAAGCTGGGCAGCGTCGATTTGTGCCGCTAGCCCCGCGATGGTGGGCGTCTGGAACAGCGCCTTTAGGGGCACCTCCCGCCCCAGGGCCTGTTCGAGCTGAGCGATGACGCGCATCCCCAGTAGGGAGTGGCCCCCGAGGTCAAAGAAATTGTCGTGGATGCTGACGGCTTCCAGCG
>JBCCAG010000455.1:0-3972 GCA_039814955.1 Cyanobacteria bacterium P01_A01_bin.135 | reverse complement strand
TTCTTAAAGACTATGTCTAAAAATCTTAGGCATATTGACATTCCTGCTCCGATAGAGGTAGGCCAGTTGACAGGGTGTCTGTCGTGGCCGGGCGGGGCGATGCCGTCAGGCTTCTAGAGAATAGTCAGTCTTATTCCATACAGCGCCAGCGGGCGGCTCCCGGACTAAACGCCGACCTGCTCTAGCCTGGTGAGCATCTGGGGCAGGGTCAGGTTGGCCTCAATCACCTGGGGGGAGGCTGGATTGTAGGGGCCTTGCAGGCGATCGATGGAGAGGATGGTGGCGGTGGGCGGCAAAATGGGCACGTCGGGGTCGGTGGCGGTGGGGCGCATGAGGGAGCTGGAGAAGCCCCGAAAGATGATGATGGTGTCCTCTTCTTCTTCGATGGTGGCGTTGACGAGGAGGACTTCTTGGGGGCGTTTGAGGGTGTATTGTTCTAGGCGGGTGATGGGGGTCACTTTTTGGTTTTGGGGTGTTGGTGGGGGGTTGGGGATGGTATTTGGAGGCGCTGCCCCCAAGCCCCCTGTCTGGGGGCCGGGGTGCCTCCCCCAGACCCCCTGCACAAGGTGTTATGGGTTAGGGGTGTTTGGGGTGGGAGTGCGGTAGGGTGCGGTTGGCGAAGCGTAACTCGCCGCTACCGCTCCAGGGCCGAGCGGCCTTCTTTGCTAAGGCGGATGAAGACGAAGTAGCCTAGGCATAGTAGGTAGACAATCAGGCCTACAATACCCAAGAAGCCGAGGAAGCCGGGGGTGAGGTTGGCGTGGAAGTACTCGCGGAACATGAGGGGGGCTTCGAACCAGACTTGGCAAAAGGGGAGGCCGAAGGTCTGTTGGTCGAAGGCGCAAGGAAGGAAGGGCACCATGGCGATCGCCCCTAGGGCGCCGTAGAGGCTTGCGGTCCAGCGCCAGCTGGTGAAGATGATTTTGAGGGTGGAGGCGGGCAGCTCGGCGATTTCTTCGTTGATGTCTACCCAGAACCACAGGCAGATGGGGATTAGGATGCGGGAGGCGATGCCGGTAATAATGCTAAATGGGAAGCCGCCAATCATTAAATAGACGGTGATTGCCAACAGGCTCAGCACCCGCCAGTAAATGATTAGCAGCCGCGTTATTGCTTCCTGCTTGCCCATGAAGGCCCACACCAGCAGCACTAGAGGGACGATGACGGTAAACAGCACCGCTAGGCGATAATCCATCCAAACAAGCGATCGCAATAGGTCCTGACTCATAGTCGTCTATCTGACTGGGGCGTCCGTGGGTTCGTACAGCTCCCATCTTATGAGGACTACGCGGCCTGTCACAAGCGTCTATCAGGGTTAACCTTCTACAATATTTTTGTACTCTTTTAGCAACACCGCCTACACTGGTGCCATAGCGCGCCCTTCACCCGCCAAGCAACTCCCGATTCGTACGACCTATGGTAAAGTCCTCCGACCCCGCTCTGTCCCTGGCTGCAGAGGGGGCGATCGCCTCGAATGGCTATAGCTATGACCCCAGCGGCGCAGCTCAGCTCGCCCAGGCTATCGGCACCGTCAAAGGTCCGGGGGAATCGGGGAACCAATATGTATTTATCACTGCGGACAATCGCCAGGTGAAGATTGGCGAATTTGTCTATTACCAGGTGGCGGCGCAGCGGGTGATGCTGTCTGCGGCTCCGGGTGATGCGCCTTTGGCGATTCTGGGCAAGATCTCCAACCGCTGCTTAATCGACCACCTGCCAGACCGCATCTTTGCTGACCCTACCATTAACCCCGAGGCGATCGCGGCTTTGGTGGGGTTTGACCATGGCGACGCGGCTATCTATGAAGTCACGGTGGATGTGATCGGCTACTTCGACCCCCGCTTGGGGTTCATGAACCCCCGACAAGCCCCGGACCCCGGTGCCAAGGTGTACCTGACCACCGACGATACCCTGGTGCAGGTCATCAACAAGAAGCCCCAGGCCAGCGTGGGGTCGGCCCATGTGGGTCATCTGCTGCTGCGAGAGGCAGGGGCGGTGCCGGTGACCCTGGACGTAAAAGACCTAGTGAGCACCCACATGGCGATTTTAGCGGGCACCGGGTCCGGTAAGTCCTACACGGCGGGGGTGCTGATTGAAGAGATGCTGCGGCCCTACAACCGGGCGGCGGTGCTGGTGTTTGACCCCCACGGGGAATACGACACCCTGGGGGAGATGGACAGCCATCCGGCTTTTGCCACGGAAGACGGCTACAGCCCCCGGGTGAAGATCCTCAAGCCCGACGACGTGCAGATTCGCATCTCATCTCTGGACTACTACGACATTTTGACGCTGCTACCCAATATGAGCGATCGCCAGCAGGCGATACTCAACAAAGCCTTCACCATTCTGCGGCGGCACCGCAGCGGCGAGTACCGCTGGGGGGTGAACGACCTGATTGCGGCGGTGTTTGAAGCGGACAGCACCGTGGACGACGAGGGCAACGAGAAGGTGGGCTCCTCCGCCCCCGCCATCGAATGGAAGCTGGAGAAGCTAGCGCGATCGCCCTATTTCCATCCCTTCCAGCACCTGGCCCCCAAAGACCTGTTTCAGCCCGGCCAGGTCACCGTGCTGCAGATGAGCGAGATCAGCCAGGAGGAGCAGCAGGTGATCTGCGCTGCCGTGCTGCGGCAGACCAACCAGGCTCGCATGGATACCCACAAAGACCGGATTAAGCCCGACGATGAAAACTATCTCCCATACCCGGTGTTTGTGCTGCTGGAGGAGGCCCACCGCTTTGCCCCGGCCCACGAGCCGGCCCGCTGCAAGATGATTCTGCGGACGATTTTGAGCGAGGGCCGTAAATTTGGCGTCGGGGTAGGACTGATTACCCAGCGCCCCGGCAAGCTGGATTCCGACGTGCTCTCTCAGTGCATGAGCCAATTCCTGATGCGCATCGTCAACCCAGCAGACCAGGAGAGCCTCAAATACGGTGTGGAGGCTGCAGGGCGTGACTTGCTCAAAGAGCTGCCCGCCCTGACCAAGGGCCAGGTAATTTTAACGGGGGCCTGCATCAACACCCCGGTACTCTGTCAGGTGCGGCAGCGGCTCACCCAGCACGGCGGCGAAACCCTGGATGCGCCCATGGAGTGGCAAAAGTACTTTGCGGGGCACCAGCAGAAAGCACGCGAGGTTACCAAAGCCCCACTTCAGGGCCTGTCGATGGCGGAGACCTTTGAGGGCGTCAGTATCGACTAGCCCGATACCAACCTACTGGCGCTGCTGGGCCTGGGAGCGTGCCTGGGTTGCATAGCCCTGGTAGAGCTGGTAGCGGTCCTGGGCGGTACTGTAGCGGCTGTCTGCCGGGTCGACCTGGCCCATCAGGTCAGAGGCCTGCTGCCAGGTGTCGGCAATGGTGGTCCACTCATCTGCGGTGTTCGCGGTCTTGCCCTCGGTAGCAGACTTCTCGGCTAGGCGGACGGCGGTGACAAAGGGGTCCTCTGAGGCGATCGCTGCGTCTGGGTCTGTATTATTAGAGTCTGCGTTGATGAGACCGGCGCTGGCTTGGTCCGCGTCAGTTGAGTTCGCGTCAGCAGGGGCGAGGCTAGCCTCGTTGGGTTGGACCCCAGATAGCTCACTGTTGGGCGGCTCACTGCTAGCAGGGTCTGCAGACGTACCGGGTGCGGCATTTGTTGCGTTATCCGCCACCGACAGCGACCTGATGGAAGCATTGCTGGGGTTAGCTATCTTCAGCCAGCTATACAGCAGGCCGCCCACCAGCAGTAAACCTGCCCCCAGCGCTGCCCCGCCCCACAGGCCTCGCCAATACTGCTGCTGAGCGTACCGCCGTTTCCCATTAATTGCCGGCAAAGCGACATCGTCAGATTCAGAAGCGCGCCAGGCTCGCAGCCACAGCATCAGCAGGTTAGGGCGGGCCAGCAGAATTTCCTCTGACCACAACAGCTGACTTGCCGGGTCGCGGTTGATTTCGTCCAACCACAGCAGCTGCTGCTCGTTGATAATGCGGCTATTGAT
>JBCCAG010000938.1:0-1598 GCA_039814955.1 Cyanobacteria bacterium P01_A01_bin.135 | reverse complement strand
GGCGCTGGAATGTTGGCCTCTTGCGCCACAACCTGGTGCGGGGCAAGCACTAGGGCGAGACTAAGGAGGAACGCGAGCAGCGATCGCAGGAGGGTTTTCATCACTTTACCGTCACTCGATAGACGCTAGGGGTTACTCGTCATCCTCGACACCCGAGATGCGAATGGAAAATGTCTGGCCCGGGTCAATCTGCGCTTCGATGGCCTCGTCAATGATGTCGGGCAACTGGGCGAGCAGACTTTGTCGCAGTGCGGCCAGTTTTTGGTCAACTAGCTGATTGACTGAGATTTGAAAAGCCTGGGCCTCAGTTTCCAGTCTTCGTGTCTCGGCCTGCAGCTCAGCCACCTGCTGCTGTAGCTCATCGACCTGGTGGCGCAGCTTGTCAACCTCAGGCTCGACGAGTAGGGATTGCAGCATGTCGAACTCGGTTCTGCTACGACCGGTGCGGCTGAGCCGCTGACCTGGCCGAGGATTGGGGGCAGAGGCGGAATCGGGTTGGCTCATCGCATCAGGGTTTAGCGTTTAGGTTATTTTCAAGAGAGGTGCTGCAGCATCATTTTAAGAGCAACTGTGCCAACGCAATTGTTAACAATAGCCAGGGAAATATCTACCACCGCATCATGCCACCGATTACTGAGCAGATCCGCGATCGCTTGCAAACCTGGATTGCCGCCGTCCCCATCCTCAAACTGCGGGCCTCCCTCTTCGAAGACTCTCAAACGACCCTCAACTACCTGATCTTAATTATCAGCTCCTGCCTAATTGCCACCCTAGGCCTGATTGTTAATAGCGCTGCCGTAATCATCGGCGCGATGATCATTGCCCCGCTGATGCTGCCCCTGCGGGGCTTCGCCTTTGCCGCGGTGGAGGGGGATGTGGAGCTGCTGGGCCACAGCGGTAAGGCGATCGCCCTGGGTACGCTGCTGGGAATTAGCTTCTCCTGGCTCACCGGCACCGTCATTGGCATCCCGGAGTTTGGGAGCGAAGTCCTCTCTCGCACCGAGCCCACCCTGCTTGACCTGCTGATTGCTATGGCAGCGGGGGGGATCAGCGGCTACGCCAAAATTCGCCCAGAGCTGGGGGATGCCCTCCCCGGTACGGCGATCGCGGTGGCCTTGATGCCGCCCCTGTGCGTTACCGGGCTCACCCTCTCCCAAGGTCAGTGGTTCAGCAGCTGGGGCGCTTTTTTGCTCTATGCCACCAATCTACTGGGCATCAATTTAGCCTGCATGCTGGTGTACGTTTTGGCGGGCTATACCCGCAGCAACAACCAAATCAGCCGCACCCTCAGCTGGAGCATCAGCGCCATTTTAATCGGCGCTCTGGTAATTCCGCTGGGGTTCAGCTCTTGGCAGCTGGTTCGCCAAGCTAGGCTCAACTTTGCCATTCGCCAGCTCCTGGCCCAAGATGCGCTGTTAGGCCGCGAGGATATTCAAGTCCTGCAAACCCGGGTTTTGTGGGAGCCACCAGAAGTCAACCTGGTTGTCCGAGCCGTCGACCCCATTACCCCTGAGCAGGTGGGCCTGGTTGAGCGGGCCGTACGGACCCAGATGGGCCAGCCATTTACCGTCGTGTTTGAGGTGACGCAGTCTACCCGC
>JBCCAG010000133.1:0-7605 GCA_039814955.1 Cyanobacteria bacterium P01_A01_bin.135 | reverse complement strand
TGCCAGGGCAGGCCACCCTGCAAGCCGAGCTTGTCGACGGGCTGTTTGACGTCCTGATCGTGATTGCAACGGCGTTCTTTTTGGTGGTTGAAGGGGCGATTGTCTACTTTGCGATTCGATATCGTCAGCGGCCTGGCGATATGGCGGACGGTAGCCCCATTGAGGGCAACCTGCCCCTCGAAGCTTTCTGGACGGCGATTCCGGCCATCGTTGTCATTGGTATCGGCGTATACAGCGTTGACGTGTTTCAGCAGATGGGGGGGCTATCCCCCAGTCAAGACCATGACCACATGGCTGATTTGGTGATGGTAGATGAGGGCGATCCTAAAGCTACGCTGCTGGCAGCGGACTTGGGTGGGGCGCTATCAGAGGGGCAAGCCCCCCTGTTGGCGGAGGCTAACCCGCCGGAGAATCGCCCCGATGAATTTGCCCAAAACAAGACCAAATATGGCTTTGGCGCTGCTCCCAAAGCCGGCGCTCCGGACGTTGTGGTGAACGTTACGGGAATGCAGTACGCCTGGCTATTCAACTACCCAGACGCCGGGATCCTCACCGGCGAGCTCCATATTCCCGCTGACCGAGACGTGCAGCTCAACCTGTCGGCCCAAGATGTGATTCACGCTTTCTGGGTGCCGGAGTTTCGCCTTAAGCAGGATGCGCTGCCAGGGAAGGAAACCCAGCTTCGGTTTGTTGCCAATGTTCCCGGCACCTATCCCGTCGTTTGCACCGAGCTCTGTGGGGCTTACCACGGCGGTATGCGCAGTCAAGTCATTGTTCATACGCCTGAGGAGTACGCGCAGTGGCTGTCGGAAAATCGCGTTGCTGCGGTCCCTGAAGATACCGTTGCCACTGTCCCCGCTGCCTTGCCAGCGTCTCAATAGAAGCTGATAGGGCAGCGCGATGCCCTTATTTCTGCGCAGCATCATTGCAATTTAAGCACCGTTATTCATTGATATGGCTCAAGCACAAATTCCTATTGGTCAGTCCGGCTCTGGGCCAGACCACGGCGATCGCAAAGCCTGGCCCTGGTACACCTACTTCACCTACAACATCGACCACAAGGTGATTGGGATTCAGTACCTGGTTTTGGCCTTTGCCTTTTACTTGATCGGCGGCCTGATGGCCCTGGCGATGCGCGCCGAGCTGGCCACCCCTGACGCCGACCTGCTCGACCCGAATCTCTACAACGCCTTTTTGACCAACCACGGCACCATCATGATCTTCATGTGGATTGTGCCGGCGGCGATTGGCGGCTTTGGCAACTACCTGGTGCCGCTGATGATTGGGTGCCGGGATATGGCCTTCCCCAACCTGAACGCGATCGCCTTTTGGATGCTGCCGCCTTCTGGGGCGCTGCTATTGGGCAGCTTCTTTTTTGGCGGGGCCCAGAGCGGCTGGACCAGCTATCCGCCCCTCAGCCTGATTACGGCCAACACGGCCCAGAGCATGTGGATTCTGGCGATTGTGATCGCCGGAACCTCCTCCATTTTGGGAGCGGTGAACTTCATCGTCACCATTATCAAGATGCGGGTTCCCAGCATGGGTTGGAACGATATGCCCCTGTTTTGCTGGTCTATCTTCGCCACCTCGATTTTGGCGCTGTGCTCCACGCCGGTATTGGCGGCAGGACTGATTTTGCTGCTGTTTGACATCAACTTTGGCACCTCCTTCTTTCGCCCGGAGAACGGCGGTGATGTGGTGATGTACCAGCACCTGTTCTGGTTCTACTCCCATCCGGCAGTTTACCTAATGATTCTGCCCATCTTTGGCATCATGTCGGAGGTGATCCCGGTGCATTCGCGGCGGCCCATCTTTGGCTACAAGGCGATCGCCTACTCCAGTTTGGCCATCTGCTTTGTGGGTCTATTCGTCTGGGTGCACCATATGTTCACTAGCGGCACCCCCCCCTGGATGCGCCTGTTCTTCACCATCTCTACCCTGGTGATCTCAGTGCCCACCGGCGTCAAAATCTTTAGCTGGATGGGAACCATGTGGGGCGGCAAAATCCGCCTTAACAGCGCCATGCTGTTTGCCATTGGCCTGCTGCTGATGTTCGTGATTGGTGGCCTGAGTGGCGTCACCCTAGGCGCGGCTCCGGTGGATGTCCACGCCCACGACACCTACTACGTGGTGGCCCATTTCCACTACGTGCTGTTTGGCGGCTCGGTATTTGGGCTCTATGCGGGGATCTACCACTGGTATCCCAAGATGGTGGGCCGGATGCTCAATGAAGGGCTAGGAAAGGTGCACTTCATCCTCACCTTCATCGGCACCAATCTCACCTTCTTGCCCATGCATTACCTGGGGCTGCAGGGGATGCCGCGCCGGGTGGCGATGTACGACCCCAAGTTCGAGAGCATCAACCAGCTCTGCACCTTTGGGGCATTCCTCCTGGGAGTCTCGGTACTGCCGTTCTTGTTCAATGCGGTTTGGAGCTGGTTCCGAGGTGAAAAGGCTCCGGGCAACCCCTGGAGCGCGCTAACCTTTGAGTGGACCACCAAATCCCCGCCAATCATTGAGAACTGGGAGGTGCTGCCGACCCTACGCCACGGTCCCTACGAGTACGGCAAGGGTATTAAAGCCGTGGGTACCCCTGAACCGGAACCGTCGGCATCTTAGCCCTGTTTTGAGCGAAACGATAGATTTTGTAGGGACATGGCATGCCATGTCCCTACCGTAGATTCACACCATAACGAGGCGTTAAACCTATGGTTGATACCACACCAGAATTAGCAACATCCAGTCACGGTACCGTTGAAGGGCATGGGCACGGTGGTCACGACGACCACGCCCACCCTGATTTCCGCGTCTTTGGCTTAATCACCTTTTTGGCCTCAGAATCGCTGATGTTCTGCGGCCTGTTTGCGGTTTACTTAGTATTTCGCGGCAGCCTGGCTGAATGGCCCCCAGAAGGGACAGAGGTGGAGCTGCTGCTGCCCAGTATCAACACGGCTATTCTGGTGGCCAGCAGCTTCGTCATCCATCGTGGCGACACCGCCATCAAGGACAATGATGTCAATGGTATGCGGCTGTGGTATGGCATCACCGCAGCTATGGGCGCCATCTTTTTGGCGGGTCAGGTCTATGAGTACATGACCCTAGGCTATGGCCTGAAGACCAATATCTTTGCTAACTGCTTCTACATCATGACCGGCTTCCATGGCCTGCATGTATTGGTGGGAGTGCTGCTGATTTTAGGGGTAATGTGGCGATCGCGGCGGGCAGGCCACTACTCTGACTCCAAGCATACGGGCATCGAGATGGCGGAGATCTACTGGCACTTTGTGGACATCATCTGGATCGTTCTGTTTGCGCTAATCTACATCTTGACGCTGTTTTGAAGGTGCTTGTGGCCGAAGAGGCCCCGCTAACTCCAGCATAGCGATCAAGAGCGCGCCCTGATGCTGTTGGGTATCAGTAGCCTGAAAGCCAATGTGAACGCGGCATAAATTTCTAGACGGGCCTTGAGGGAGAGCCAACAGGTCCGATAGAGTTTCACAAGGGGTAGATAAGCTTAGACCAGCCGGGCTTCTTCCGTGCTGGACCGGTGCGTTGCCTATAATCATCAAGAACTCTTACAGGAATTTCTATGGCATACCAACAGGAGAAAACTGTCGCGATTGAGGCGGCCATTGCAGCGGCAAAGCTATGTCAGCAGGTGCGCTCTAAAATCCCCCCCGAGGCGATTGAAAAGAAGGATAAGAGCCCAGTCACTATCGCCGACTACGGCTCCCAAGCCCTCGTCTGCCATGCGCTGGATGTGGCCTTCCCCAACGATCCCATCGTCGGAGAAGAAGATGCGGCACAGCTTCGCTCCTTAGAGATGCAGGACAAGCTAGAGCAGGTAACCCAGTACGTTCAGGAGCAAGCGCCCGATGCGACCCCCGGCGCAGTCATGGACTGGATTGACCGGGGCAACGGCCAAGCTGCTCAGCGATTTTGGACCCTAGACCCTATCGACGGCACCAAGGGCTTTTTACGCAACGACCAGTATGCCGTGGCGATCGCCCTGCTAGAGGACAGCGAGATTAAAGTTGGGGTGTTGGCCTGCCCGGCCCTCAAATTTAACGGTGGCGAGGAGGGTCTGCTGTTTGTGGCCGTACGAGGGGAAGGGGCCCAGATGATGCCCATCAGCGATCTGTCTAAATCACAGCCCATCCGCGTAGTGGGTGAGGATCCCGCCAACCTCAGGTTTGTGGAAAGTGTGGAGTCTTCCCATGGAGACCAGGGCCGTCAGCAGGCGGTCGCTAGTGCCGTGGGTTTTACCACGGCCCCTTTAAAGATGGATAGCCAGGCTAAATATGGCGCGGTAGCGGCGGGCCAGGCGGCGCTGTACCTGCGGCTACCCTCCCCCAAGTCCCCGAACTACCGGGAAAAGATTTGGGACCACGCCGCTGGGGTAGTCGTGGTAGAAGAAGCTGGGGGTCGGGTCACTGACATGCACGGCAGCCCCCTAGACTTTTCAAAAGGGCAAAAGCTGACGGACAACCAGGGGATTGTGGTCAGCAACGGCGCTATTCACGATACGGTGCTAGACGCTCTTAAGTCTTCGCAGCCCAGTGCCTAATCCCCAGCGCTGCGTTTTCCTCAATCTCTAGAAAAGTGGCGCTAGACCCTATACCGGTTGGGCGAGCACCCGCTCCATCACCGCACTGTAGGCCGCTTCCACCTGCCCCAAATCATGGCGGAAGCGGTCTTTGTCCATTACCCGCGCGTTGGGGTCGGCGATCGCCTGGTCCCACAGCCGGCAGGTATCTGGGCTGATTTCGTCCGCCAGCAGCAGCCGTCCCTGAGGGTCGTGGCCAAATTCCAGCTTGAAGTCCACCAGGGCAATGCGGCAGCGCTGGAAAAAGTCCGTCAAAATCTCGTTGATGCGGCGGGCGGTGGTGTCCAGCTGAGTGACCTGGGCCTCTGAGGCGATTCCCAGGGCGGCAATGCGCGCTCGGGTCAGCAGTGGGTCCCCGAGGGCGTCGTCTTTGTAGTAAAACTCCACGAGCGGCGGCTCTAGGGGTTGGCCAGTGGGCAGGCCAGTTTCCCGTACCAGGCTTCCCGCCGCCAGGTTCCGCACTACCACCTCTAAGGGAATAATCGTTACTCGGCGCACCCGCATTTCCGTTGGAGAGGGGGAATCGATCCAATGGGTGGGGATACCTTGGGACTCTAAAAGCTTGAACAGGTGGGTGGAGATAGCGCAGTTCATCGCCCCCTTCTTAGCGATGGTGCCCCGCTTCTGAGCATTGAAGGCGGTGGCGTCGTCCTTAAACTGACTTAATAGAACGTCCGGGTCATCAGTGGTGTAGAGGATCTTGGCTTTGCCTTCGTAGAGTTCGGCCACGGCGATTAAGTAGGGCGGGGGAACAAGCCTCATCATAGGCTACCGGAGCCCTCGCTGTGTGGCATTTGACCCAGGCGTTAGCTGGGAGAACCGCTAACGGGGGTAGGCTGGGCTAGAGGCTCTGGCGACAGGGATGGACGCAGGCAGAGGTACAAGGCTAACCCCAGCATCGGCAGCGCCGCCGCCAACCAAAACCAGCGGCTAGCGCCCCGGCGAGCCATGTCATCCCCCAGCAGCGCCGGCACCAGCAGGCAGAGGAGCACAAAATCTAGGCTCATCACATGGATAAAGCGGCTGGATTGCCACTGCTGGACAAAGTCACCCCAGTCGCCGCCCAGACCGTGGCTGGCCAGCGCCACGACGGCGATCGCCGCCAGCACCCCCAGCCAGCGGGAATCCAACAGCCGCAGCTGCCAGGTGAGCTGCCCTGCAAAGGTGCGGTTAGGACGCCGCAGCGCCAGATAAGGTAGTAGGGCAAAGGCACCAACGGCGAAAGAGGCGGCGGCAAACGGCCAGGCGGGCACTGACTGCGATCGCCCGTCAACAATAACCAAGCTGCTGTAGAGCAGCGGCCAGACCCCCATGAGGTTAAACAGGGCCACAATCAGCGGGTTAATGCCGCTCCAGTTGCCTAGAGACAGATCCTGAATCAGGGAGAGGGTGTCGGGCTGGTCCGGAGGCGCGAATAAAAATGCGTAGACAATCAGCCCTACCCAGAGCGCAAAAAATAAAGCTTGACGTGCCATGTTTCTGCCGCTAGACCTTACCTAACTATCGCGATCGCTACCAAACGTTGAGTCAGCGTAGCGCGCCACTAAACTTTATAACCCTCGAACTCAGCGCCGAGACTACCTCAAGCAAAGCGGCCAGATTCATACTATAGCGAGGCGAGATCACGCCGGCAATCGCCATATGGACAGGGCTCTGAAGCTTAGCACTGCCTGTAACGTCAGCACTGCTAAGCACATTAATAAATATGTAGTTGGTTATGTTTTTGTGCATATCGGCCAACCTAAATTACAAGATACCTACCTCGTCCCGGAGAGCTCTTAAAGTCAAGTATGGGGTGGTGTAGATAGGGTATGGGAGGGCATCGATATGAATAAAGTGGTAGGCTTGCTGAACGCCTATGAGGCTGGTCAGCGGGATTTTGCAGGGATTGACCTGTCTGGCGCCAACTTGACCGGCGTCACCTTGATTGGGGTGAATTTATCTGGTGCCAACCTTCAGGGGGTGGCGCTATCGCGGGCTTTTTTAACCGGCACAGACCTGTCTGGCGCGCGCCTCAACTGGGCCGACCTCCGCTACACCAAGTTAAGCGACGGTTGCCTAGAGGGAGCAGATTTAACCCGTGCCTGCCTATACGGGGCATTTATGGTGAAGTCAAACTGCCTGCGGGCGAGGCTGAGCGGCGCCAACATGAGCCACGTCAATCTACGCGGAGCGCTGCTGCGGGAGGCCAATTGCTGCGGGACGAACCTGCTGGGCAGCAACCTCCGGGACGCGGATCTGTGTCAAGCCAACCTCAACTGGGCTAATCTGACCAAGGCTCGCTTAGGGAATGCCTGTTTAGTCGGCGCCCATCTGATCGACGTCAAGCTAGCGGGCGCCTATCTGGACGGCGCCACAATTCAGGGGGTAGACCTCAGCAACATCGATATTGGCAGGTACCGCACTCGGGTTTCTCAAGATGGCACTGCCGTCTATCTGCAACGCCAACGCCGGGAACTGGCGAGCCCTGACAAGGCGCGCCAGTACATATCGCGGGCCGAGGCCATCTATGCGACGTCTCAATATGGAGTACTTCCGGCTGTACACATTCCGCTGGCGTCTTATCAAGCCCTCAAGGCTAATGGTCATCTCAAGCCCGCCATTGCACAGCCTACCTCGTCCGCATATCTCCATGGCTGATGTACTGCCTCGTTCAAGCAGTCAAGCGCTATGTCGCTAGAGGAACAGGCCATTCTAGTCTTGGTGACGGCCGGTTCCCAGGCAGATGCGGACATTATCGCAACGGCTTTGGTAGAGCAGCGGCTAGCGGCCTGTGTGGCGATCGCCCCCATCCAGTCGATCTATCGGTGGCAGGGAAAAATTGAGCGCGACTCAGAGTGGCAGCTGACGATTAAAACCGCTGCATCCCAGCTTGCTACGGTACAGGAGCTTGTCCAGCAGCTCCACCCCTACGATGTTCCCGAGGTGCTGGCAGTGCCGGTGATGGGCGGCTCAGAAGATTACCTCACCTGGCTTCTAGGCCAGGTGGGGCAGGAAGA
>JBCCAG010000772.1:0-2285 GCA_039814955.1 Cyanobacteria bacterium P01_A01_bin.135 | reverse complement strand
GCCCGGTATTCCTGGTCTCAGTGAGACTATCCGAGTGGTCAGCGTTATCGGCCGCTTTTTAGAGCACTCCCGCATCTTTCAGTTTCACAACCAGGGGAAGGAGCAAATCTTTTTGGGCAGCGCCGACTGGATGCCCCGCAACCTAGACCGCCGGGTGGAGGCAGTGACCCCGGTAGAAGATCCGGAGGTAGCCGATCAGCTGAAGCAGATGCTCACCATCATTCTGGAAGACAACCGCCACGCCTGGGACTTGCAATCTGACGGCAGCTATCGCCAGCGACACCCTCAGGCCAGCGGGCCAGTGCGTAGCGCCCAGCATGTGTTCATGGAGCGGGCTCTCGCGGGTGAATTGACCTAGCACTAGTCCTTCTAACGAAGGTCAGCGCCCCAGAGGCAGCACCCCGAGAAGCAGCACCCCAGACGAACTAGCTACACAAAACGCCCAAACCTCGACGCGCTTTAGCCGCATGCATAATCGAGAGAAACACTTCTTCGTTTAATGGTTTGACCAGGCACCCGTGAACCATGGCGTCTTTTTGCTGCAGAAAAACGTCCGAAGCCTGCTCATCTGTATCCTCGGTTAGGGCAATAACAGTGCCGCCAAACTGGTTAACAAGCTGGCTAACTTTATTAGAAAAATCGGCGGGCCAGCCACAGCAGGGACCCACTAACAGCATAAGATAGGGGCGAATTTGGGCAAGCTGCGTCAAGAAATCAGCAGGGGAATGGGTGATCAGCAGACGGCAGCTCGACATCTCCACAACGGGTTCAAAGCGCCGCAAATCGCCTGCTTGCTGTTCGAGAATAAGGACACAGTCATAAGAAGGAGTCATTGCGCTAAGGAGAATCCTGGCTTAGCCTAAGCAGCATGGTAAAGTTACTGGTCTAGTCGAGTTCCATAGTATCGGTCTACCCAACGACGCAATCATCCGGTGGAGCGGTCAAAGAAGTCCCGCGCTGTCAGTGTTTTGAAATCTTGACCAGGGCGATCGCCCGCAGCATGACTGCTGAATAACTTAAGGTTTTGGTTATCTTACTTAATTAGGCAAAAGTCGATAAGTGCCCATCGTTGACAAAACTTTTCCAGGCAATCCCAGCAGCGCCTAAAATCTAGACCGGAGTGCAGATTACAAAGGCGACTTCGCTTAGCTCAATGCTAAATTGCGGCAGGGCTCTCGGTTGGGGGGGGAGGCTAAGCGGGGCCCGCATCAGTTGTGCGGCGGCGCAGGTAATATAGCCCGGTTCCGACAAGCAGCAGCACGCCGAGGTAGGGGCTGTATACCAGCAGCCATAGGGCCAACTTCAGCAAGCTCACCGAGACGTGGCGGAAGGAGAGAGTGGCTCGCTGCCAGGTCTGGTCTAGCTCATCGCGGATAGCCATGGGGGCAGTGGGGCTCGCGATCGCAGCTTCTAAGGTTACGGTTACCATGGAGTAGCGCACGCGGTTGCGCAACTGCTGACGCTGGGCGTCCAGCTGCTCAATGGATCCCCGCACCTGGCTAATTTCCTGGGTGACCTGCAGCACGTCCCCCATGTCCCCTGAGCGCTCCATAATCCCCAACAGCATTTCCTCGGTTTTGCGCAGATTACGCAGCCGCGCCTCCAAATCCACAAGCTGGGTAGAGACATCCTCGGCGCTGATGTGGCGCTGGGTAACCTGACCCAGATCGGCGATCGCCTCTAGCGCTGCCTCTAGCCGGTCATAGGGGATGCGCAGGTGGAGGGTGGCCCGCCGGTCGCCGCTCCCCTCCAGGTTCAAGATGTCGCCCTGCTGGGCTCGCGCAATCGTGCCTAGGGCGTCTAGGCTATCCGCTACGGCATCGACCCGTAGGGCGAGGCTAGCCCGCTTCACCAACTGCGGCGCGGCAGTCGGGACGGGGCTGATGGGGGGCAAGACAGGCTCTCCTTCAACAGCGGCGCTATCTATAGCAGTCCTATCCAAAGCCGCTGGGCTTGATTCTTCTGAGACTTGGGAGTTCACAGCATCCGGGACGCTGCAGCCGGCGAGGACAATCAGACCTAAGCTCAGACTGGCGAGCTGGGGAGAAAAGTGGGACATCATGGAACGGGACTGTGGTGGTCTACAGTCCGGTTATAGCCGGTTGGCTAGCGGCGATCGCAGCGGTTACGGAACTGGTAACCACTGGCGAGTATTGCTAATTGAGCCGCCCTATGCCGTCTTCAGGTGCACCGCTTCCCCATGAGCCTTCAGCAGCGCCGCCACCTGCTTGCGAATCATGATGCCGGGGCGATCGGTCATCATATGCTGCTCTTGGGACAGCGTC
>JBCCAG010000538.1:0-3455 GCA_039814955.1 Cyanobacteria bacterium P01_A01_bin.135 | reverse complement strand
TTTTTGGCGTTGAAGTAGTGCTCTTCCAGCTCAACCCGGGGGTTCTCCAGGTTGTTAACCTCCACATCCAGCCCCATAGTGTTGCCGGCCTTCTTCACCATCATCGCCAGATCATTGATGCTGAACATCTCGGTGAACTGGTTGAAGACACGAAACTCACCGGGGTTAGCGGGGTTCTTAATGGCGATCTCGATGCAGCGTACGGTGTCGCGGATATCAAGCAGGGCGCGGGTTTGGCCGCCGGAGCCGTACACAGTCAGCGGGTGGCCAATGGCGGCCTGAATACAGAAACGGTTGAGAGCCGTACCGAAGACGCCGTCGTAGTCCAACCGGTTCACCAACAGCTCATCCATGCCGGTCTCGTCGGTCAAGACGCCATAGACAATGCCCTGGTTAAGGTCGGTGGCGCGCAGGCCCCAAATCTTACAGGCGAAATGGATGTTGTGGGAGTCGTGGACCTTGCTGAGGTGGTAGAAAGAGCCGGGTTGCTTAGGATAGGGCAGGGTATCTTTGCGGCCATTATGCTCAATGGTGATATACCCCTCTTCAATGTCAATGTTGGGGGTACCGTACTCACCCATGGTGCCTAGCTTCACCAGATGGCAGTCGGGAAAATGCTCCCGCATCACGTAGAGCAAGTTGAGGGTACCCACTACATTGTTCACCTGGGTGAGAACCGCATGCTCCCGGTCAACCATAGAGAAAGGAGCCGAGCGCTGCTCGCCAAAGTGAACCACGGCCTCGGGTTCAAACGCTAGCATCGTTTTCTCGGTGAAGCTGTGATCGGTCAAATCACCAATAAACAGCTCAATATTTTTGCCGGTCAGGTCGTTCCAGCGCTGAATCCGAGTCTGAATGGGGGCGATCGGCGTCAGGGTCTCGACGCGAAGCGTGTTGTCCCAGTGGCGACGCACTAGGCTATCGAGAATCCCGACTTCGTGACCTTGATTCGAAAGGTACAGCGCCGTTGCCCAGCCGCAATAACCATCTCCACCAATAACTAGGACTTTCATCTTGCTCAAGACCATTTCGCTAATACTCGCTCAAATCTACCAGGTTTGGGGGACTTTTTGAGCATTTAGCCGATGGCTTTTAGTAATTTGAGTGACATAATTGCCGTCAGGCCGTGGCCATGGCGCCATGTAACGATCCAAGAAGGAGGAACGAGTTACAGCGGCAGAACGTCAAGGCTGCATCGCTATATCAATAGATATAGGCATAAAGATTGACCAGCGAAATGACGTAACGAGCGGCGGGCCATTGCCGCTCAAATTCTCGATAGCGGCTATCTAATGGCGGCGGTAGCGAAACCTAGAGAAAAAATCTCTGTCTGAATTCTCGTAGATATGAATGCGTCCGTACCCAATAAACACGCCGCTCGGCGATGCTCCTTCAGGGAAAACCGTCACCCCAAACAAATAGACGCCGCCTCGCCGTGGATTCCGCTCAGCCTGTAGCCGCAGGGCGACCTCTGTTCCCGGAGCAACCGGCGGATCAAACTCCACTGAAACAGCATTGGCCGCCTCGTCCCACACCACTTCGCCTAGGGAGAGTTCTTCCCCCCGCCGCCCTGAGCCAATGAAAGCTCTCGTCTTCTCTGGCTCAAATTCTACTTCCCGGAAATTGCTGTCGCCGTCGCGCTGGGCAATGACGACGCGCTGCAGGGCCTGGCCGGCATCTTCGGGCACGGTGATCTGAAAGTAGTAGCCTGGGTTGGCCCGGTTGGCGGCATCTCGGGTGGTGGTGGCCTCCTCAAACAGCGGCGGACGGCTGAAGAAAGCGCTCCGCCCCTCCACCTGAGCCTGTAGCTGCGACTGACCTAGCAAGAGGAAGGCCGCAGCTGCCAACATCAGCGGCGATCGCCGCAGGATAAAGATAGCAAGTTTCATACGGCCTCCTAAAAATATGCTCGTAGTAGTGCAGCGTCTGTAATAGTGCAGCGTCTGTGGCTGTAGTCGAGCGGTTTGACTGTACTAATCTTAGCGAATTCCTCAATAGCGAATCTGTAGGGTGACGGAGACGTTGACCTCTTGCTCTTGGCCTACGACCGGCGTTGAAACATCACTGGCGGCGAAGGCCTCAGCCCGCTCCATCCGTAGCGGCATCGGCGGTGGCATCTGGGCTCCGTTCACTTGAATGCCGGCGATCTCCTGAATTTCAAATCCCAACGGCGCTAGTACGGCAGCGGCCTGGGCCCGGGCATCTTCCACCGCTTCTTGTAGGGCCTGCTGCTGGGCTGTGGCGATCGCCTCGTCGCTGGCGATAAAGCTGATGCCGTTAATGTTGGTGGCCCCAGAGCGTACCAGCTCGTCGAGTAGGGTGCCGGCCTCGGCTGTCGCGACTTCAAAACTGACGGTGTTTGTGGCGGTGTAGCCAACGAGCCGTCGCTGGTTGTTGTTGTAGTCGTAGCGGGGATTGAGGGTAATGCCAGTGGTCTGCAGCGCCTCCACCTGCTCGGCCTGCAGCATCTCCACAACCCGGCTAGAGCGCTCCGCCGCTTGGGCTTGGGCGGCTTCTGCTGTTTCAGCATTGACTTCTACGCCAAGAGAGACGCGGGTAGCCGAGGTCGGGGCAGATTCACTTCCCTGCCCGGTCACCGACAGGATACGGCCGGGGTTATCTTGGGCTGGAACAGGCCGCATAAAAACGCCGATGGCCAGCAAGGAAAGAGGAATAGCATAGATAAGGCTTGACCAAGCTGTGGCTGCCATCCGCGGGTGGGGAAATTTACTAATCATCATTTGGGGCTCTTAAGCGAAAAAAATGCTCTACGTCTCCTAGCGTGCAGCATGGAGCAGTATGGCGATGGCAGGTTAAGGAAACTGTAACGGCTTGCCCAGCAATACAGGCCGCTGAGGCAGTCTGCATATGCAATAGCTGACGTGCTTAGGCCGGCCGTTCATAAAGGGTCACAGCGATTTTCCATTCCGCTGCAAACTAAGCCGCCCTAGCCTAACGAAACCCATGAGACTGCAGCTCCAAATGAGTAACTTGCTTTACAAAACTCAATCTTTGTTTTACATTGCTTACATGGGCTGAGCAATTGCTCTCCCATACTTTGACTTTCTAATAAGGCACTCATTTTTCATGACTACTACCCTACAGCAGCGCAGCAGCGCTAACGTATGGCAGCAGTTCTGCGAGTGGGTCACCAGCACGAACAACCGACTATATGTGGGTTGGTTCGGAGTACTGATGATTCCTACCTTGCTAGCTGCTACCACCTGCTTCCTCATCGCGTTTGTCGCAGCACCTCCTGTTGACATCGACGGCATCCGCGAGCCTGTAGCAGGTTCTCTAATGTACGGGAACAACATCATCTCTGGTGCGATTGTTCCTTCATCCAACGCAATTGGTCTGCACTTCTACCCGATTTGGGAAGCAGCATCACTTGACGAGTGGCTGTACAACGGCGGACCTTACCAGCTGGTGGTGTTCCACTTCCTGATTGGTGT
>JBCCAG010000936.1:0-1604 GCA_039814955.1 Cyanobacteria bacterium P01_A01_bin.135 | reverse complement strand
CTTACAGTTATGGAGAAGTGATATGACACAGCTTTTAGCCGGGGATATCGGCGGCACTAAGACAATTTTACGCCTGGTGAAGACAGGGCCGGGGGACAAGCTAGAGACCTTGCATGAGGCTCGCTACATCAGCGGCGACTATCCAGATCTGGTGCCCATGGTGCAGCAGTTTTTTGAAGAAGCTCTTGCTAAAACTGGCGTTGAGGCTAACCCAGCGCGCGCCTGCTTTGCGATCGCCGGCCCTGTAGCCAACAACGTCTCCTCCCTGACGAATCTATCTTGGCTGCTGGAGGGCGATCGCCTGGAGAAGACCCTGAAAATTCCGCAAGTGGAGCTGATTAACGACTTTGCCGCCGTTGGGTACGGAGTGGTTGCCCTCGATACGATCGATCTCCACACCCTGCAGGAAGTGCCCCGCCAGGCCAACGCCCCGGTAGCGGTAATCGGGGCGGGGACCGGGCTGGGTCAGGGCTTTTTAATTCCCCAGGCAGGGCAGTATTGGGTCTACCCCTCCGAAGGGGGCCATGCCGACTTCGCCCCCCGCTCGGAGCTGGAATTTCAGCTTTTGCTTTACCTGCGAGACAAGTTCAACATCACGCGCATCTCAGCGGAGCGGGTGGTGTCTGGCCAGGGCATTGTGGCCATCTACCAGTTTCTGCGCGATCGCCAGATGGCTGAGGAATCTCCTGAAGTCGCCAAAGTGGTGCGGGAGTGGGAGCGGCAAACCGGTATGAAGGAGAAAACCGTCGACCCCGCAGCAGCGATCGCCCAATCGGCTGCGTCAAACACGGAGGACTACTTGAGCGATCGCACCATGCAAATCTTCGCCGGGGCTTACGGCGCAGAAGCCGGAAATTTGGCCCTCAAGCTGCTGCCCTACGGCGGGCTCTATATTGCGGGGGGGGTCGCCGCTAAGAACCTTAAGCTGATGCAGGAGGGTAGCTTCATGCAGGCGTTTTCGGAAAAAGGGCGGGTTAGCACCCTGTTAGAGAACGTTCCCGTGCATATTGTGCTCAATCCCAATGTCGGCTTGATTGGGGCGGCCCAATACGCAGCAGCGCAGCAGACACAACGCTAAACTCTGCTACGACGTGGCCTGAACTGGGGAAGTTTCTCCCACGGCTGCTTTTAATGGCTCCTTGATGGCATAAGTATCAAAGTTTACCTGCCACTTACACATTTACTTATTCTGCGGGCCAGAATTGGAGCATCAGTCGCCCTGCTAGGACCTTCGCATCCCTTGAGAGAGCCTCGAAGTAGGGGACGCGGCACAACGCTGCCGATTTCCAGTGGACGAGGTTGTATGGTGCTCAAATCAGGCCGCGCCATCTCGTCGCTTTTTAGCGATAGACTGTGCTACCGATAGATGTTGGCTTCCCGTAGATCTAGCTACTAATACAGCACTTTCTCCATGCTGACGGAGTACGGACCCTCAAGCCCGGACCCCACGTCAACGGAAATTGCTAAGTTTGCTTACGGCGCTCTACTAATAGACATTGCGTCGGTGTTTTTTCACCAAAACTACTGTGACTATTTACCTTCAGCATATTTCGCGTCTAGCCGCTTCTCAGTCGCAATACTCTTTGCATAAGGTTTCACCAGAG
>JBCCAG010000901.1:0-1763 GCA_039814955.1 Cyanobacteria bacterium P01_A01_bin.135 | reverse complement strand
TGCTCCCCCGTCATCCCTCAAACAACTGGTGGGGCAAGATAGTAGCGCTCGTAGCAGTAGTCAACTTAGCGATCGCCCTGTTCAACGTCAGCTATCTCCCGCTGCGCAACCTCTACCTGCGCTACGTCCCTGCCATTGTCACCACCTACGACCCGGTGAAAGGCATTGAGCCCAACCCCGTCACCTTCCAGTACATCAAAACCGTCGAAGTGCTTGACCAGCAGATTGGCGCTGACGCGAACCTCGATACCACTGAGGTAGATAGTCTGCTCACCAGTCTGCGGCAGCAGAGCATTGCCCTAGTTGAGGAAAACCCGTTTGCTTCAGCGGGGCAGTTTGGCACCTTTGGCACGCTCAAGCGCCGCATCCGCGACATTACTCAGGAGGGCAACGCCCAAGACGCCTTTCGTACCTTTTGGACTACTGAATTTCTAAACAAAGGCGGCTGGCCCAGCACCTACCAGCTGTTTCAGCAAAAGCTACAGCCCCTGCTGGCCCGTAACTACTTCCGTACCACAGACGACAACGGCCGCATTGTGGATCGGTTTTGGCGAATAGACCTGTGGTTTGGGGCCTTCTTTCTGGTTGAATTCCTGCGGCAAACCCTAATGGAGAGCCTGCGCCGCAGCGGCGTCAACTGGCTGGATGCGATGCTGCGCCGCTGGTACGACTTATTCTTGCTGCTGCCGTTTTGGCGGTGGCTGCGGGTGGTGCCGGTGGGGGTGCGAATCCACCAGTCGGGCCTGGTGGATATGGAGCGGGTGATTCAGCAGGTGACCCATGAGCCGGCGGCTTACCTATCCGAGCGGGTGGCCACCTTTGCCCTGGTGCGGCTGATTAACCAGGCCAAAGACACCGTGGAGAGCGGGGCGCTGGTGCAGGCCCTGATGGGAGGCGAGAAGCCCTACATCCAAGTTTCTGATGTCGATAAGCTAGATGCCCTCAGCGATCGCCTGCTGGATTTGGCCATCTACCGGGTCTTGCCCCAGGTGAAGCCGGACGTCAAAGCCCTGCTGCGCCACAGCATCCAGGGGGCGGTGGAGGAGTCGGAGTTTTACCAAACGCTGCAGCAGGTACCGGGACTAGACAACGTGCCCGACACGGCGATCGCCAACCTATCTAACTATTTAGCCCAGCAGACCTACGACGTACTCATCGACTCCTACAGCGACCAGGAGGGCCAAGTGCTGTTTGACCAGCTCGCGCGAAACTTTCGTGCCGCCTTTTTGTCAGAGCTGCAAAACGCGAAGACCCAGCAAGAGCTGCAAACGCTCCTCTCGGGCCTGTTAGAAGAGGTGAAGCTCAACTATGTCCAAGGGGCTGCCAATAATGACCCAGAATCTACGCTAGCTGAGGCCGACCAGCTCAAAGAGGCGGTGCCTTCTTCCTCGCCAGCCCCCTGACCTACCTATCGATTACGGTGGGCCTGCCCTTTTGACAGATAGGGGATTAGATAGGCTCCTTTTATGGTTCGAGTAGGGTCAGCTAAATTTCTTTGATGAGTTGAGCGTGATCCAGCAACCGACTATAAATCAGGAGAACCTGTTATGAGTACTGAAGATAGAGCAAACGCAACGGCTAAAAATATCCAAGGCAAGGCACAAGAGGCCCTAGGTAACATCACAGGCGACCCCCAGCAGCAGGCTGAAGGTCAGGAAAAGCAGGTTGAGGCCCAAGCCCAGCATGCCAAGGAAGATGTCAAGGATAACCTGAAGCAGGCTATCGACTAGAGTTATTTTCTAATCCGCCTATGGCGGCTTTCG
>JBCCAG010000169.1:0-6706 GCA_039814955.1 Cyanobacteria bacterium P01_A01_bin.135 | reverse complement strand
GGTGGAGGCCCCCAGGATGGGCACGTCGTAGCCCCAGTTCTGGGTATCGGGCTTGCGCAGGGTGATGCGAACCGATTCCTCGACGGGGGAGGGCCCCTCTTCCAGCACCGATTTATCGAGAATCTCGAAGAACTCGTAGCCCGGACGGTCTTCTTCTAGGCGGTACTCGATGGTGGGCTCGATGGGCAACAGCTGCACGGCGTCGTAGCCCACGTAGTTCTGCTCCTCGGGGGTGAGGGGTTCTCCGGCTTCTAGCTTTTCAGACAGGCGGCGATAGATGCGCGTCAGCCCTTCTAGGGTGCCTTCCTCGGAGGCGGTGTTGACGTGGATCTGCAGGATGTTGACCGGGGCGGGGATACGGGGAATCGTGTCGTCGGGGGCCTGAAAGGGATCGGTGGCTGGACTAGCCTGGTCTGATTCTGCTGACGCGTCAGCGGCCACCCCCGTGCGCTCAAAGTAGGCTAGGTCCCCTCGCTCCGCCTGTAGGGCGCCCATGTCGTACACCTCAGCAGGGCCAAACACGCCATAGGGCAAGGAGTAGGGCACCACATCGCGAATCAGCCGGGTGCGATCGTGGATGTTGTCGCGGTAGCGCAGCCAGTAGAAGGAGCCGGCCTGCTCCCGGTTACCGGCCTGCATGCCGGACACCACCCCCCACAGAAATTCCCCCTGCTGGGGGAGAGCGATGCAGTCTCGCCGGAAGGGGACGGTGTGCTCTTGATCGCGGAACTGGATGGGCTCTAGAGGGGTAAAAATTTCTAGGTAGATGTCGCGGGCAGTTTGGATCACTTCGCCGGTAAGTCCGGGGGTCCAAAAGCCAATTTCGGTAAGGCCGTCGGGGCGGTAGTGGGCCCCGAGCCGTCGGGCGAGCTGCTGGCTGGTTTGCAGGTAGGTTGCGCCTGAGTTTATGACGGCGTTGGCCCAGTCGAGCAGCGCCTGGGTTTCAGCTCCCACGAGCTGAATGGCTGGAGAGTCGTTCACGGGAGTAGTTACTGTAGAAGTTAAGGTATATGAAGTTAGCAACAGCTTAGCAGTGGAACCTGTGAGGTGGGGCGATCGCTACAAAACTTTTGGCGGATGGGGGCGATCGCTGGGGGGCTTCGATGGCGCGTCTTTGAGGTTGGTGCGTGAATATTAGCGCTTTGGCATTAGTGGTACGGTACTCTCACAATGCCGTCGCTCAACCGCCCTATGGACAATATTCAAGCGTTTTTAGAAGAGCTGCACCAGCGCTACCAGGACCTAGACGACGGCAAGCTGGCCAGCTACATTCCAGAACTGAGGAAGGCCAGCCCCGACTGGTTTGGCATCAGTATGGTCACGGTGGATGGTCAAGTTTTTCAGGTGGGAAACGTGGCGCAGCTGTTCACCATCCAGTCCATTTCTAAGGTATTTGTGTACGGCTTGGCGCTGGAGGAGCGGGGGCGGGATAGGGTGCTGCAGCGGGTGGGGGTAGAGCCCACGGGTGACCCCTTCAACTCGATTATCCGCTTAGACGAAAGCTCTAAGCGGCCCGACAATCCGATGATCAATGCCGGGGCGATCGCCACCACTAGCCTCATCCAGGGCAGCGACCCTACCGCTCGCCTCAACCAGGTGCTGGAAATGTTTAACCGCTACGTGGGCCACCCGGTATTTATCGATGTGTCGGTGTTCATGTCGGAGCGGACCACCGGCCACCGTAACCGGGCCATGGCCCACCTGATGCTCAACTTCGGCATGATTGAGGACAAGCTGGATGAAGCTTTGGACCTCTATTTTCAGCAGTGCTCGGTGCTGGTGAACAGCCAGGACCTGGCGCTGATGGCGGCGACCCTAGCCAATCAGGGCGTCAATCCCACGACAGGGGTGCAGGCGATTCAGCCCTGCTACATCCGGGATATTTTGAGCGTGATGTACACCTGCGGCATGTACAACTTTGCTGGGGAGTGGGCCTACCGGGTGGGGATTCCGGCTAAGAGCGGCGTCTCGGGCGGAGTTATGGCGGTGGTGCCGGGGCAGGCGGGGATTGCGGTGTTCTCCCCGCTGCTGGATGGCAACGGCAACAGCGTTCGGGGGGTGCGGGTATTTGAGGAATTGACTGCGAAGTATGGGTTTCATATGTTTGACTTGTCTCTGGGGCGCTGTAAGCTGGCTCAGGCGTTGGGTGAGTCGGCGCTGTGAGGCCACCGCATTTAGATTTCTGTGGAGCTAAACTTGAAGGGTCATAGCCTGCCTGTTGCCCATGACTTCTATTGTCCCGTCTACTAACCCTTCTAATTACTTTGCCCATACCCTGCTGCGCGCGCGGGACTGGCAGCATCGCCCGGAATTTGACCGGGTGTGTGACTGGTGGCGAGACGGCGGTAGCGGTGTTTGCGCACTGGTGGGGATGGGGGGTGCGGGGAAGACTGCCATTGTGGAGCGGTTTTTGCGGGTGCTGCCGGGGGTGTTGCCGCCAAGCAAGGAGGTGGCGAAGGACGAGGCGCTGCCGAGGCCCAACAGTACCTTTGTGTTTTCGTTTTACGATGCGCCTAATGCGGAAGCGTTTTTTGAGGCGTTGCATCTGTGGCTGATGCAGTCACCCAATGTCGGAACGATGGTGTCCTACAGCCAGCTTCTTTTCCTGATGCAGAATGCTGTGCCGGGGCTGATTATTCTGGATGGCTTGGAGAAGGTGCAGGAGGATGGGATCCGGGGCGTCTTGGGGCGACTGAGTGCGCCGAACCTGCGGGATTTTGTCAGCCGTGCCGCTAACGGCTATTTCCCCAAGTTGAGCTTGTTGATTACCACACGCTTTCCGCTAGCGGACCTGCAGGAGACCCAGCCGGAGTTCTTTCAATCCATTCCCATTGAGGAAGTCGACCTCCCTACGGGCGTTCGGCTGCTGCGGCAGCGGGGGGTGCGGGGGAATGACTTGGAGCTGGAGCGGATTGTGCAGGAGTGCGGAAACCATGCGCTGACTGTGGATTTGGCGGGGGGCTACATCAAAGAGTATGGGGACGGTGACCCCGACACGCCGCTGGCATTGGGGACGGCGGCGGAGCTGGAGCAGGAAGCCGCGCAGGAGCAAGACCCGGCCAAACGAGCGGTGCTGAAGCAAGGATTTCGGTTTGCCCGTGTGGCGCAGCGGTACCAAGAAGCGATGCTAGAGAGTGATCCTGGTGCCATTGCCCTGCTGGAGCGCATCTGTTTGTTTCGGCTGGGGGTTGAGGCGGCGACGCTGGCAGCGATTTTTACCGGGGAAGGGACGGTGAAGGTGTCGGGGGAGGCGCTGGCGGGGTTGGGGAGCGGGGAACTGCAGCAGAAGCTGGACTGGCTGGTGCGGATGCGGATTGTTGAGCAGACGGTGATTCGGTCTCGCAAGAGCGGCGAAACCCGCATCTTGTACGACATCCACCCTGCCGTGCGTGATGGCTTTTTTCGGGGAATTGGCCGTGATGTGGCGACTGCTAGCCATGGGGCGATTCGCACTGGGCTGGAGGTGTCGCTGGGGGAGGCTCCGGGTGAGAATCCTTCCGACCCTGCCACCCTAGACCTGCTGGAAGAAATTGTGTACCACGCTATTGCCAGTGGGCAGGTGGAAGAGGCGTGGAGCATCTACTGGTATAAGATTGGCAGCTACCAAAATTTGGGCTGGCGGCTGGGGGCCTATGAGCGGGGAGAGCGGATTTGTCGCGCTTTTGGCGGGGGGGAGTCTCCAAAGGCGGTGGCTGCGGTGCTGAGTCAGGAACAGCAGGGGGTGGTGCCCTGTCTGTCGCTGTCTGAACATTGGCAGGCGATTTTCCTAGCAACTTGGGCACTATACCTGCTGGGGATAGGTCGCCTCGACGCCGCGGCTCACTGCTTCGAAGCTAATATCGTAATGCAGATGCAGCTGGAGGACTGGAAGAATGCCTCGATTGGCAACCGGAGCCTGTCTGATGTGTGGCAGCTAGCGGGGCGATCGCGGCTGGCGTTGACGACGGCAGGTGAGGCGCTGCGGCTAGCGGAGCATGCCAATGATGGACGAGGACGTCAAAAATCATATGCTACGCAAGCGAATGCCCACAATCTGCGAGGCACTTGTAAGGAGGCGCTGGATGATTTCCGTAACTGTCTTCACTGGCAGAACCAAGTCGATGGCAATGATAATCCGCTCTACAGCCTTCCCGGTATTTGGTATGCGCTGCTGCTGACCCGCCTTGGCCGTCATGATGAAGTCTGTCACTTAACAGAGGCAAATAAAGAGATTCTGGCTGGTTTCTATCCTACGAGCTACAGCATCCCAAAGTGCAATCTTATTCTTGCCGATTTAACTAGTTGCTCAAAGAACTTGTCGATAGCACGAAACTGGTATGAGTCTTCTCAAAACTGGGCTTTGGCACGAGATGCAAAAGAAGTTCTCTGCTGGGCAACCCTAATCAAAACGCGAATTGAACTAGCAGACTTCCAAAATCAGAATTCAGAGTTCAACCCAGAGCCAGCCCAAGCTGCCCTCACCGAAGGCCTCAAAATTGCTCGCGACTGCGGCTACGGCATCTATCACATCGACCTGCTCATCGAACAAGCCCGCCTCCACCTCCTCCAAAGCAACCCCCAAGCTGCCCTGGCCACCCTCCGCCTCGCCCTCGACGACGGCAGCCCCGCCAGCGACACCACCGGCCAACCCCAGCTCCTCGCCGCTACAGACCCTGAGTGCCACTACGCTTGGGGCATTGCTGAGGGCCTGCACCGCCGCGCTGAGGCCCTGCTGCTGCAGGCGGCGCAGCTCCAAGGCTCAAAGGGCTTTATTCCAGCGGAGCAGGACGCCCTCTCTAATAAAGTCCAAGGCCTAATCACCGAGGCGGAGGCCTGCTTGGATAACGTGATGGACCACTGGCGAAAACTGCGCGACCCGGAGGTGAGAGAGTCTAATTTTATTCATCCTGAAAACGGAGAGGAGTATAACTATCGGGCTGAGGAGACTTACGGTGTTATTACGGATCTCCGGGGCGGCCTGTTGACCCGATATCCAGTCAAAGCGCCTGAACCACCAGCAATAGCGCCAGCATCTCAGACGTCAGCTGCGCCTATTGCTTCTCCTCGCGCGTTTATTAGCTACAGTCAGGATTCTGACGAGCATACCAACCGAGTTGTGGCCCTCTCTCAACGGCTCCGCGATGACGGCATCGACTGCTGGATTGACCAATACGATCCAAACCCACCTGAGGGTTGGCCCTTATGGATGAGCAATCAGCTCGATGAAGCGGACTTTGTGCTGGTTTTATTTACGGAGCGCTACACGACGCGATCGCTTACCCCTGGACAATCTGGCGTTCGCTTCGAGAGCGTTCTTTTGCTCCAAGAGCTTTACGAAGCAGGCATGATCAACAGCAAATTTATCCCCACTGTGTTTGACTCTAACGATGTCCAGTACATCATGAGGTGGTTGAAGCCTTTTAGCCACTACGTTGTCGGCAATGATGAGGGCTATGAGCAGTTGCGTCGCAGGCTGCTAGATGACCCAGCGACGCCGCCACCGCCATTGGGAACGCCGGTTCGGCGGGGGCCGAGGCGTTGAGTGGGTTTATATTGTTGGATTTGTAATGGGCTTGGTACTTGGGGGCAGGCCCCCAACCCCCCGTCTGGGGGACGGAATGCCTCCCCCAAACCCCCTGCATACAAGGTTACTTGTGGGGAGGGTGTGGGTTTTGGTGCGGCGAGGGAGATCTCTTCGCTTCAGCTCGGTTAGTCAGGCTTTTGAGCTGAGGAGCTCACATCGCACCCGGAATGCTCCGCCCAAAAACCTCACGCCCCAAACTGTCTGCCGCGGCAGTGACGCTCCAATCCTCAACAGTGACGCTCGGAACTCGGCTATTGCAGCTCAGAGCATGACGGTTGCAGCCCAGACCCTCAACCGCCGAGTTCAGAGCTTGACTATTGCAGTTCAGAACCTCAAGGCCGAAGCTTTTTGCTCGGCCCATCAAATCCAAAACTCGGTCCACCGAGCCTAGAACTCGAATGATGCAGCTCAAGACCTCAAGGCCGAAGCTTTTTGCTCGGCCCGTCAAATCCAGAACTCGGATGATGTCGATCAGAACCCCAAGTTCGCGAATGTCAGCATCAATGCTCGCTTTCAGCAGCGCGGCTTGCGGCGTCATACACCAGTTCTCCCGTTTCACGCACTACGTTAGCAAAGTGAGACGGCACATCGATCTCCCGCAGGTCAACCATCCGGTCTGTATAGACCGCCTCCAAGTCTCGCCACAAGTCGAAGTAGGCCGCTGCATCCGTCCCTACCACAGCGATGTCAATATCTGAGCCTTGGTGGAACTGCCCCGGCTGGACCACAGAGCCGAACAGATAAACTTGAGTCACCTGCGGATAGCGGGGAACGACGCTCAGGATAGCGGCGATCGCCCTTTCCCTCGCGCCCTGCCGCAGCGCCTCCCGCTCAGCGTGTCGCGCCGCTTGGCGCTGCTTGAAGTTTTCTTGGCACTTTTGAAGATCGAAGGTCACTCTCAGCCATCCTTTGCGATCGCCACTGTCCTTAGTTTGGCATTGATCACGGCGGGTGATTTGCGATCGCCTTGAGCTATTGACCCACATTCCCCAGCTACCGCGGCGGTCTGCAACAGAGTGAAACGCTCGTATGGGCGGCTACCCCGGTTCGACAAATTTCCGTAAAGTCTTTTCCAAAATAGCTAGACAGTATGCCTGTCAGGTGGTACAACTGTTCTGAGTATCGAATACTTAAAAAATATGG
>JBCCAG010000667.1:0-2744 GCA_039814955.1 Cyanobacteria bacterium P01_A01_bin.135 | reverse complement strand
GCTCGGGTGAGTAGACAGGAATTGCATGAACCAGCATCATGGAGAACAGCGCCGTTTACGATAGAGATGCCCCGCGCTACGGTGGTGGAGCGGTGTATTTGCCTTGCTCCAAAATTTACCTGTAGGCCATGTTCATAGGGCTCCCTAAACGGCTCCGAAACGCCGCGCAACTTTGGAAAGGTAAGCCGGTTACCCTGGCTCTTGTGCTACTTGGCACGATTTTGGCGGTGCTAGAGTTAGATGCGCTGGAGCTGCCGCCCCGCCCGCCCACCGCTGAGCAACCAAAGCCACTTCCGCCACCCGCTCAGCCAGAGCCCCTACCTGAGCTGCAGCAGACCCCAGCCACCCCGTCTCCCCAGCGCGGTACCCTGCTAACCGACGTCAACGTCCGCTACCGGCCCACCGTGCGATCGCCGGTGCAGACGGTGGGGCGACAAGGGGACCAGGTAGAGATTTCAAATCAGACCAAAGGGCTAGATGACGCCTACCAGTGGTACCTGGTCCGTTTACCCAGCAGCGTTGTCGAAGGGTGGGTGCGCGGCGACCTAATTAGCGGTGTACCTGCCCAGCCGCCGCTCGATGAGCCGATGGCCCAGCAAGCGCCCCAAGAACGGGGCGTTGGCGGTTCTGGGGCCGCTGCCAACTACTCCCTTGAAGCCCTGCAATATTTTCAGGAAATTGCCTTTGGCAACGAGTTTGGCAGCAGCAGCCGTCGCCAAATTCGCAAATGGGTGAATGACCCGATCATTCGGGTTCACGGCAGCCCCACCGCTGCCGACCGCGTGGCCCTAGCGCAGATCGTGGCAGAGCTAAACACCATCATTGGCCGCCATAGCCCCCAAGTACAGCTGGTCATTCTGGATGACGGGGACCGGCAAGAGGCCAACCTCGACATCTACTTTGTGCCCCACCTCGAATTTCCTAGCTACGAGCCTAACTATCAGCCGGGCAACCTGGGGTTTGCCTACGTCAACTGGAGCCAAAACCGCATCTACCGAGGCCGCATCTTGATCAGTACTGTCGATATTACCCAGCAAGAGCGATCGCACCTGATTCGAGAGGAGCTCACCCAAGCCATGGGGCTGCTGCAGGACTCGGAGTGGTACGACAAGAGCATCTTTTACCAAGGCTGGACTAGCACCACGGAATACACGGAGCTGGATGAGACCGTCATTGAGATGCTGTATTACCCCGCCGTGCAGCCCGGCATGGATGAGCGCAGCGCGATCGCTGCCCTTGGCCTTCCCCCAAGAATCCAACCAGCGGAGGGGCCAGCCAATTTCCTCCTGCCTATGGGCCGTCGTCTATTTAACCAACTCAAGCCTTGGTAGGAGAAATAGAAAAAGCGCCCCCTTCTAAGAAACACGATGTTTCTCAGAAGGGGGCGCTTATATGGACAAACTAGGCGATCGCCTTAAGAGAGCACAAAGGAAGCGACCCAGTTTCCATCAGTGAGTTGGGACCATCCCAAGCCGTTGACAGAGCGAGTGACGCCGTTTAGATTGACCGCAGCCCCATCGGCAAGGCCATACACCCGAGGACCATCTGGGAAGGCACGGACGTTAGCGCCGCCACCAGATGCCGTTGAAATGGCTGTACCGCTGCCACCACCAGTGCCGCTGCCGTTGGTAGATATGAAGTCAGAGGAGACCCAGGCTTCACCGGCTGCCGAGCTAGAAATCTCAGTCCAGTTGCCAGAAGTGCCAAGAATGCTCACCTCGGTACCCTCGAACAGGCTGCCGATGACAGTAAATCCGAGGCCAGGGCCTGAACGAATATTCAACTCGCTGGCGGTCACCGTCGCAGTACCATCACTCGGAGTCCCTCCGCCCCCAGTGGAACCATCACCAGCTAGGAAAGAAGAGGACACCCAAGCCTCACCGGCTGTCGAACTAGAAATCTCAGCCCAGTCCCCAGAGGTGCGCAGCACTTCCACCTGAGTACCTTCGAATAGCTCGCCAACTACGGTAAAGCCAAGCCCAGGACCGGAGCGAATATTTAACACACTGGCGGTTACTGTTGAAGTGCCCGTGCCAGGCGTTCCGCCGCCGCCAGTAGATCCGCCACAGCCGTTACCAAACTCAAAGGGGCTACCCGGACCTGCTAAGCCCAGCGCATCCGCAGTGGCAGGGCCGGCAACTCCATCAGCGACCAAACCGCGGTTGGTTTGGAAGGTTCTAACAGCGCTTTCGGTAGAAGGGCCGAAGCTATTGTCTACAAAAAGGTTAAAGCCCGCTTGATTGACCAAAGCCGACTGCAAATCGCCGACGGCGTCGCAGACATCGCCCCGCTGAATCACAGCCTGAGCATCGGGGGCACCCGCCAGCACAGTCAGCGCCGCTGCCGAACCAGCAACGCCAAGAACGGCAGACTTGGGAATTGAAATATCATCGAGCTTGCGAAGCTGGGGGGCGGGGCCAGGATCTTCGTAATCGACAGCAACGTGAGTTAGGGCAAAAATTTCCATAGGACAAAAAGGGCTAACTGAAACAGCAATCAAAAATCAGACCTGAATTAACTCAGGCGGTATTTCTCAGCAAACACTGGATGTATTTGTAGAGCGCAGCTAACAGGGAGAACATCACAGGCTGCCTAAAAACTGCAGCAGCCTAACCCAGTGAAACAAGGGCATTGCATACATCTACGGACGATAAGACAGATCTATCCACAATGCAACTCGGTTTGTAATATTTTGTCTTGATTTATCTGCGCATAGTAATTCTTGGCGGCGGCAGCGCGATCGC